>JAJYKO010000388.1 GCA_021788565.1 Chloroflexota bacterium | reverse complement strand
AGGGCTCGGCCCCATCTACCAGGTACTGCACGAAATGAAGCTGGCCATCGTGACCAAGGTTGTGCCGGCGGCCATCATGTTCGGCGCCGGCTCAGTGCTGGTGGGCAGCTTCGGGGCAGTGGGCGCGGCTATGACCCTCGTGAGCGCCTACGCGGTGGGCGACATCACCAACGCCGTTCTCGTGCCGTTCATCGTCCGCCGAGCCGCGAGGCGAAAGCTAGTCACGGGTGAAGGGTAGTTGTGAAGGTCGTCCACGTCAGTCCGCTATATTTTGGCGACGCCTCTGTGGTAGGGGGCGGAGAACGGTATGCCCTCGAGCTGGCTCGGGCGATGGCGCCGTACGCCAACACGAAGCTTGTTACCTTCGGTAAGAAGAGGGAGACCATAGTCGAGGGCGACCTCCGCATCGAGATTTATCCCGTCTGGTTCTACTTCGGCGGGAAGAACGTGAACCCGGTCTCCCTGGCATTCTTGCGGGAGCTGTTCGATGCCGACGTCATCCACATGCACCAGTACCAGATCACCCTGACCGACATCTGCGCCCTCTTCGCGCGGGCCTTCCGCAAGCCGCTCTTTGTTTCCGACCACGGGGGCGGCGGCCGCAACTACGGCCGCCGGTTGAAGACCGGCGACCACATCACCGGCTTCCTGCTGGTGTCCAACTACCTGGCGAAGCAGTACGCGCGGTATGCGGATAGGGTCAGGGTGATCTACGGCGGCTTCAACCATCGCTTCTTCTATCCCCGTGAAGTGCCGCGGCAGCGGAAGGCGATGTTCGCCGGCCGGCTGATCCCCTTTAAGGGAATCAACTACCTGGTGGAGGGGGTCGATCCCGACATCGAGCTTCACCTGATAGGGCGCGCCTACCATCCCGAGTTCTACCAGCTGTTGCAGAAGCTGGCCGAAGGCAAGAATGTCGTTTTCCAGACGGCCCTCTCCCAGGAAGAGCTGGCAATGGAGTACTCCTCGTCCCTGGTGAATGTGCTACCCTCGGTTTACACCGACTACTACGGGACCGTTCATCAGAAGTCCGAGATCCTGGGGCTGGTGCTGCTGGAAGCGATGGCGTGCGCCACGCCGGTGCTGGTAACCCGTGTAGGCGGAATGCCCGAGTTGGTGCCCGAGGGCGAGGTCGGTTTCGTGGTGCCCCCCAACGACCCCGCGGCCCTGGGCGAGCGGCTCAGGTTCCTCCACGACAACCCCGATGTGGCTGAGCGGATGGGCAAAGCGGCACGTGAGCATGCCCTCCAGAACTTCACCTGGGACAAAGTCGCCCGCGACTGCCTCCGCCACTACGAGGAGATGCGGCGCGGGTGACGATCATCTCCATTCGAAAGTCCTCGGCATCACCTATGGCTTCTTGAAGATCCGATGGTCACCCACTCGTCGCCAGCGTATCCCCACCTCGCCTGCCTCGCGGAAGAACTCGAAGGTAGCCCTACCGTCGGGACCGGAGAAGGACCAGGTCATCTCGTAGATGCCTGGGTAGCCCTCCAGTTGCCCGACTCGGAGATGCGCCGGGAATTGCGGTACGCGCTGAGTTTGGGAACCGGCGGCCTGGTTCATCTCACGCACGGCTTCCAAGAAAAGGCGCCTCTCTGAGGAAGAGAGGCGCTCCCAATCGGCCCTGGCGCTGGCCGTGCGTTCATACTTCACGCTAGCGGCCCTCGGCCCGAAGCCGGGCGTCCTCGGCCTCCAGTGCAGCCAGGAAGTCCTCACCGCTCTCGAAGCGTTCCACTCTTCCATTGGCTATGTCCTCGTCGGCCTCGCGTTCCATCTGCTGCCATCGCTTGGAATGGAACCATGCCTGGCTCGGATTGATGGTGATCTTCGGCCGCAGCTCGATCACACCATCATCGCGGGTAACAACATCGAACATGACATCCTCAGGCAACTTCTCGCGGACCGCGGGAGGCAAAGTAACCGAGCCTCGGCTCGTCATCCGGACGAGAGGGGTCTTCCTGTCCGGCGATACACCCCGATTGACTGCGCGCGTAGTCACAACCTCACCTCCAATCGTTCATTGTCAGTATAGAGCAGAGGTACGGCATCTGCAACGCGATGCAGCACTCGTGCATCGCAGCGATGCTGCATAGCAGCATCCACCTTGCTGCCCTCCCTACCTAATCAGGAGTTCTCCCACCAGGGCCACGGCGATTCCAGCGAGCACCGACTTGGACAGGTTCCGAGTTGCCATGGTTACCAGGAAGGTGACGAGTGCGGCCCACAGGTATGGGTTGGAGACTGTAACGGCGGGGGCACCGTTCCTCAGCAGCAGGCCGGGGAACACCAGGGCGCTGAACACTGCCGGGGGGATGTATCTCATCCATCGGACCAGCGGCTCGGGGAGCTTCCGATCGGAGAGCGCAATGAGTGGCACTAGCCTCAGAGGATAGGTTGCCAGCATCATCGCCACGACGAAGACTATCTTCCCTTCCATTGCTCCAACCCCATCCCCAGGGTCGCCCCGGCTATGCATACCAGAACCACGTTGCCTGAGTCCACGTGTCCGAGATAGAGTCCAACCGACAGGGCTGAGGAGAAGAGCGCCACTATCACTGAAATCCGATCACGACAGGCCATCACCAGCAGCGAGATGAATACACCCGGCAGGGCGAAGGCCATGGCATTCCGAAGAATAGCCGGCAGGATCTCCCCCACGAGGTGGCCCGCGAGGGTGCCGCTATTCCACGATGCGTAAACGACAAGATTGGCTGCCAGCAGGTACCAGCGGTTGGCCTCGCCCCTGGCAAAGTGGGTGATCGAGAGGCCGTAGCTCTCATCGGTTACCTGGAAGGCCAGCAACGAGAGCAGAACCTTGCTCGTGTCGCGCAGGTAGACCGATAACGATGAGGAAAACATTACGTGGCGCAGGTTCACGAAGAACGTGGTGACCGCCACCTCCAACAGTCCAGCCCCCGAGGCGATCATGGCGATGCCTATGAACTGGCTGGCCCCAGCGAAAACCAGCAGCGACATCAGGCACGTATCGGTCGTGGAGAAGCCGTACGCCCGGGCGGCTATGCCGAAGGCGATCCCCGTGGGGAAGACGCCTACCATCAGAGAGATCGAGTCGCGGGCACCCCGCAACAGCCCCGGCGCGATCTCCGTCCGGAACGATCTCTCAGCCAATGCTCTTTCCATGTGTAATTTGATCTCCGCCGGCCGGCTCCGTCACCGCCCTCCGTCACACGCCATCACGCACAACCCGCAGGCGCGGGCCCCCATCGTCTTCTCCCGATGATCCATGTAGCGGTGGCAAAGGTGGGCCTTGAAGCGCACCTCCCTCGGATCCTCGGGGCGAAACTCCACTCCGGTAAAGGCGTGCACAGGACAGATCTCCACGCAGCGGTTGCACTCCCCACATCCCTTGTCCAGAGGTGTACCCACTTCGAGAGGAGCATCGGTTAGTACCGTCCCGAACCGCACCCTCGCTCCATACTTCTCCGTCACCAGCAGGCATGCCTTGCCGATGTGCCCTAATCCCGCCAGGTGGGCGGCCACCTTGTGGGAGAAGATTCCGCGCAGCCGCTCCTTGTCCAGCGTGTCGGAGGCCGGTACCAGATAGGCCCGGTGTCCCGCCCGCACGAGATGCCGGACTATCGCCGCCGAGATCTGGTCCAGGCTCGGGTTGACCACGTCGTAGACGTAGAACCGATAGGTCCGGGTGGCCGGCACGCTCTCGTGATCGGCCACCTGCTCCACCATAGCAGGGGAGAGGTGCATTGCCACGGAGATCGCCGTGGGGAAGGAGGCCACGAATGGTCCCCCCTGCTCCTCGATGAACTCCCTCGCCGGGGCTAGATCCGCCACCCCGAACAGTTCCGCCCCACCACTCAGGGCGATTTGCCTTAGATCCTGGGTAAGAACAGCAGCGTCATCCATGCCTTCTCCTCCTCAAGCTAATGGCTATCGCTCATGACAGTCGACCCGATCTGTCATGCTGAGCGGTAGCGAAGCGTCTCCCTGTCGCAGAGACCCTTCGCTTCGCTCAGGTGACAGCCCCCTGGCACTCCGTGCGTCATGAAGCACTTAAGCCGATGCGCGAGTATAGCGGCAAGTCGGTCGGATGCAACATCTCGTCCGAGTGCAGTCCCCGGCCGGTCGCGCGTAGCTGCCTCGAAGCGCTGCAGGCTTCTAGACGGGTGACCCAGCAGGCAGCTTGTTGGCTACAGGGCCGCTCTCGGCCATGAGCCGGCGGATGGCCCTTCCCAGTCTGGAGATGCCTTCTTCGATGCTGTCGCTGTCCGAGTTCGAGAAGTTCAGCCTCAAGGTGTTGTCCCCTCCCCCGTCGACGTAGAATGCCTGCCCCGGCACGAAGGCGACCTTGTCCCTCACGGCCAGTTCCAGAAGCTGCAACGAGGAGATGCCTTCGGGGAGGGTCATCCAAAGAAACATTCCGCCATCTGGCTTCGTGTACTCGATCCCGGTCGGGCAGTGCCGTTCTATCGCGGTCGCCATCAGGTCCCTTTGCCGGTGGTATGCGTCCCTTATTGTCGCTATGTGGCTGTCGATGTCGTTGTCCATCAAGTAGCGATGGACGATCCTCTGGGCGACGTAGTTGGAGTGCAGATCGGCCGCCTGCTTGGCGATCACCAGCTTCTCCATCAGCTCTCCGCGCGCGCAGATCCACCCGAGCCTCAGTCCCGGCGAGATCGTCTTCGAAAAGGTGCCTAAAAGTACCGCCCTGTCCCCGAGGTACTCCCTCATCGAAGGCAAATCCTCCCCCATAAACCGCAGCTCACCGTACGGGTCGTCTTCGACGAGGAACGCGTCGTGGCCGTGAAGAATGCTGGCAACGCCTTGCCTGTTCTCGCGAGAATAGGTCAAGCCGGAAGGGTTCTGGAAATTGGGGACGGTGTATATCAGCTTCGCTCGCTTCCGGCCGAGCAGCTCGCCGAGGGCGTCGACGTCCATCCCGTCCTTGCGCAGCGGCACGGACGAGAAGGCCGGCTCGAAGATGGAGAACGCTTGAATGGCTCCCAGGTAGGCGGGGCGCTCGAAGACGACCGTGTCCCCCTTGTTCAACAACGCCTTGCCGAGCAGATCAAGCGCCTGCTGCGAGCCGTTAGTGATCAGTATCTCATCCGGAGAAATTGCCAGCCCCTTTCTGCGCAAATATCGTTCGGAAATGTACTCTCGTAGCGGAAGATAACCTTCTGTCGTGCTGTACTGGAGGACGTTCTTGCCGTCCTCACTCAAGACCCGAAAAGCCGCCTGTGCGACTGCCTCCACCGGAAAGAACTCGGGGTTCGGGAGGCCACCCGCGAAGGATATGACCTCCGGATCCTCCGTGACCTTCAGTATCTCTCGTATGAACGACCTGGGAACAGTTGCCATCCTGTCGGCGAAGATGGTGTCCATTAGCTCTCCTTTCTGCCAGCGCCGGCTGGCACATACCATTCTGCATACCGGTCAGACGATCGGCGTAATCTCTAGCTCTTGTCCGCGATTCGTATCCCGTGTTTCTGCCATGACGTCGCGCAGCGCGTCCATTAGTCTGGCGATCCCGTCCCGTATCCGATCGGGAGTCGGTAGGCTGAAGTTGAGGCGCAGATACTCCTGCCCCATACCTCCCAGGAAGAAGGCATCTCCCGGGACAAAGGCCACCTTCCGCTGAGCGGCCGCGTTTAACAGTCGGGAGGCAGACAGGTTTCCCGGCAGGCGGCACCAGAGGTAGATCCCTCCTTCCGGTCTGTTCCAGGTCAGTCCTGGGGGCGCCTCCCTCTCCAACGACCGCAGCATCACGTCCCTGCGCTGCCGGTATTCGGCCCGTGCACGGCTCAGTTGCCCGTCCAGCAACCCACGTCGTAGGAAGCGGTCGATAAGCCTCTGGGCAGGATTGTTGCTGTGCAGGTCCGCCAGTTGCTTGGCCAGGGCGAACTGCCGAATAACCGGGCGAACCGCCGCCAGCCACCCGATTCGCAGGCCTGGGAGCAGCATCTTGGAGAAGGTGCTCAGGTACAGGACGTATCCGTGCCGGTCCATGGCCTTAAGCGACGGGAGAGGGTCGCCCTCGTATCGTAGCTCGC
>JAJYKO010000387.1 GCA_021788565.1 Chloroflexota bacterium | reverse complement strand
GACCGTCGGCCCCCAGGCCGCGAGTTGCTGGACGACGTCGAGCGCCCGCGGGTACAGGCGGTCCGCGAACGGATACTCCAGCAGGTAGAGGGAAGCGGCCAGCAAATGCGGGTCACGCAGATGCTCGATCCGGTAGCGCTGGAGGGCGCCCAGGTAGTCGGCGTAGCCGAGTTCGGCTCGCAGCTGCTCGAATATCTGCCAGTATCGCCGCTGGAGCTCGGACCCGAACGCTTCCTCGAGGTGTTTGCGAAGGTCGTGCTCGACGTGATCGTTGTCGAGAAGGGTGTTGTCGACGTCCAGAAGGAAGACGACTTTATGGACCGGCGCCATTGCTCACTCCCCATAGCCTCCAGAGCAGCCAACTGCTGCGCCCAACAAGAACCACGTTGAAACTAGCCCAGGTGAGAATCCGCTTGGGCCGTTCTGCCAGGCGCGTTGCCTCAGTTTGCGGCTGCAAGTTGCAGACCACAACGACGACCACCGCGATCAAGGCGAGGTGGAGACTTTCCCACGCAAAACACCAGCACGCTCACGGCTGTGCCTGATTCCCGGCGGCGATCTGCCCGGGCCGCTTGGTAGGAAGTCCCTGCAAGTCGACCCCCGTGGGCGAGACGGTCTGGCCAAGGACGCCCCTGCCGGCGAAGTCCTTGGGAGACTGATTGCCGGCGAGACCGGGGATCAAAACGTACTGGGCAGGGGTGTAGTGCCTCGGCCACACCTCGGTCAGCACCGTGCCCTGGCACCCAGCCGTCGCCGGTTGTCCAGTTGCCTGGCAGACCTTGAATTCCTGGACTCCGGGCGGGGGGACGAAGTTCTGCACAGGTTTCCCCTTATGCACGTCTTCCATGAAGGTCTGCCAGATGTATCCTGCGCCCATGACGCCCAGCACCTCGTGCATCGGCTGGTCGTTGGTGTTTCCTACCCAGACCCCGGCCGTCAGGTCTGGCGTGTAACCTATTGTCCACGCGTCCTTGTAGCTGTCGGTGGAGCCGGTCTTGGCGGCATCGGGAATGTTCAACAGCAGGGGGCTGTTGGCGCCTTCAAGGGGAGTCCTCGCCCAGTTGTCCGACAGAATGCTGGTGACCATATAAGCCTCGTCAGGGCTCACCACCTGCTGCCCGCCCTGCGGGTGGTACTGGTACAGGACGTTGCCCTGCCAGTCGGTGATCTTCAGGATAGCCACGGGCGGGTTGTATACCCCATTGTTATCCAGTGCCGAGTAGGCGCCCACCATGTCGAGCAGGCTCACACCATCCGCTCCCAACCCGAGACTCAAACCGTACTGCGACGCGTCGGAGAGATGAACCCCCAACTCTCCGGCGAACTTCACAAAGTCAGGTATCGTGTCGTACATCAGCGTCTTGACCGCGGGAACGTTCCGGGAGTTCGCGAGAGCCCAGCGTATCGTCATCGGGCCGCCGAAGGTGTAGTCGAAGTTGTGCGGCTGGTATGGCGGCAGGCTAGGAGAAGTATTCGGAAAGGCCGTAGGCGTATCCAGGATCACCGACTCAGGCCCAAGGCCTTTCATGAAGGCGAGCGCATACTCCAGAGGTTTGATGGTCGAGCCCGTCTGCCTCGGGGATGTGGCCATATTGACCTCTCCCGAGATCGAATTGTCGTAGTAATCGCGGCTTCCGACCATGGAGAGGATCTCTCCCGTCTTCGGATCGATGGCCACGAGAGCCGCGTTGTTGGCCTGCAGGCGCTCCAGGCTGGTGATGTGGGCCTGAATGGCCTGCTGGGCTATCCTGTTCATGTTCAGATCCAGCGTCGTTGTGACTGTCAGCCCCTGGTCGTACAGTACGTCTGGACCGTACTTCTGCTCCAGCAACTGCTTCACGTACATCACGAAGTGGGGAGCGTGAAATGGAACGTCGGGACTGGTCTTGATATTCAGCTTCTCCGCTTTTGCCTGATCCGCTTGTTGAGGGGTGATGTACCCCTGAGTCACCATCCGGTCCAGCACGTGCGCCTGGCGCTGTTTGGCGGCGTTAAGGTGGACGACGGGGTCGTACTCGCTCGGAGCCTGGGGCAGCCCCGCCAGCATAGATGCCTCCGCGAGGTCAAGCTGATTGGCGTGTTTGCCGAAGTAGGTCTCGGCCGCTGCCTCGATACCATACGATTGGTGGCCGTAGTAGATGCGGTTCAGGTACATCTGCAAGATGTCGTTCTTCGAGTAAATCTGAGTGATCTTGAAGGCAAGAACCATCTCTTGGATCTTTCGCACGTACGTCTTCTGTGTTCGTTCCGGACGGGCGATAAGAACGTTCTTGGCCAGTTGCTGCGTAATGGTGCTTCCGCCCTGCGCCAGACTGCCACTGGTGAGGTCCTGAATGACAGCCCTCGCGATACCCAGCGGGTCAACGCCCGGATCGGTGTAGAAGTTCTTGTCCTCGGTGGCGATACTGGCATCGATCACACTGGGAGAGACCTTGCTCAACGCGATAGGTAATCTGCGTCCACCATTGCTGTTGTCAATCTCATACAGGAGGTTCCCATTTCGGTCGAGGATGCGGGTAGTCTTGAAAGACATCCCGGACGAGAGGTCCGAAACCGGCGGCAGGTCGGTGGTGTACGCGGCGAAAGCGGCTGCAGCCTCGCCGAACATCACCACGGTGAACGCGCCGAACAGAGTCAGCGCGAACAGTAGGAAGAACCTGAGGCCGAAGGGACTCCTCGGGCGTCGGGCAAGCCGCCTCGTCCGGGTGTGGTCCAGGTATCGCCCTGTCAGCCCCGCCGCCTTTTTCAGATCCTGTCGTTCGCCGGTGCGGCGAAAGGGATTACTCTGTGCCATATCTACTTCATCCTATCGTTCTCGGTCACCAGCCACCTACGGGATACAGGTGCTCCTAGCGGCCACCTCTTCAGGTCTTATCTCCTCTCACCCAAGTGCTCACGTCAGGGGCCGCTGGGGAGAAACAAGCTTCGATAACCACTGGGTAATCGTCTGCAGGCCGAAACCGTGGCTGGCCTGGGACGCAGCCTGGCCCTTCCCGCGCTGCATCAGGGAAAAGAGAGCGTTAAGAAGTTGAGTGAAGGCGTTTCCCTGGAACTGCTGGACCGGCTCGAAACGCAGCACGGTGATCCCAATGTGACTCAGTTCCTGAGCTGTCGTGCCAGATTCTGGCTGGCCCAGATCCCACTGAGTTGGAGGAGACTGCAATCCTCCAAAGTCGGCGAACGCCTTTGCCCACTCGGTGTCGGAAGGCTGCTGCGAGCTCAGGAATCCTGTGACGCCCGTCTTCCTGTAAACCTCGACAGTGCCGTCCCTGTAGTAGTACACGCGCAACAGATCCGGCAGCGCCTGAAGGCTCGTGCTGTTACCTATGCTGTCGTCCACGCGGAACAGCTCGCTGGCGAGCTTGCCGGAGCGGAACCAGTAGATCTGCGCCCCGCTGCTGGTCTTCCCGCCGAGCTGCGCGCTGCCCTTGATATCCTGAAAACTGTCGAGATGCTTCCTGGTCAGGTCGATCGTTATGGTGGACGCGTTTCCCTGAATCAGCTGCTCCGCATTCCATACCTGAATGAAATCCGGTTTGAAGCTGGGATCAGTCCCGCCGTATATTCTCTGGGCCAGCTGATACGGGGTTGCATTGGCCGTCAGGTTCGGAGCGACCTCCTCCTGGTTCGGATTGGACGCCCTTATCACTCGGAAGGCGATAGGGTCGTTCTGGGCCGAATGTAACCAGAGGGTATCTCCAAGCAGGGATCGGTACTCCGTCACAGTGCCCTGGGTGCGCCACTGGGTGCTTACGAGAGTTCCAGCCGGCGCAGAGAAGCTGAAGACCTGGCCGGGCTGAATGTCTTGAGGTGCATGGCCAGGGAACGCCTTCTGGTACGCATCGGTCACTAGCCCGTAGGCCTGCATCGCGGGGAGAAGCGGCATCGAGTCGGCCCCGATGGCGAAAAGGGTTGCTCCCGGTCCTACCTGGACCTGGTAATGGTCGGCCCCGCCTGCCACGTCGCGGCCTAGATAGGAGATTGTGTAGCTAGTCGGCGAGGTCCACGCGTTCGTCACCGGCGCAGCGAGAACCGCCGTGCCTGGTACGGAGAGCGCCACAAGAGCTATTGCCACAAAGAGCACAACTGCGGTGCGCCAAGAAGTCAAACGCTGTCCAAACATAGTCACCGTCCCCGAAATGTCTCCAAGTGAGCTCTAGCAGAGCCATTACTCTTCCCTAGAAGCAAGACCGGGGCCTCATCTGGACCCACCCAGCCAAGTGGCGCACAAGAGCGGGTCATAGGCACTGCTCGCTAGCCCGCGGCAGGCGGTTGCTCGCGCGCCGTCAGAACCTCTTTCAGTGAATAGATGAAGGCCGGGATCGCGATTACGATCATGAATAGCCCGATCAGAGCGTACCCCGGATCGATGGGCAAATTGCGGTCCAATCCCAGCAGGGTCACGATGCCGGCGACTCCAAAGAGCAGCCCCCCGAAGAACAGCGTTCTTCCTCCCGTTTGCCCTCCGATCCGCTTGATCTCCAGCTCTGACAGCGAGTGTGCCCAGCGCAAAGACGCGCCAAAGAGAGCCCCGATGATCGCCAGCGATATCATTGTGCCGAGCCCGAAGACCATTCCCGGCATGAAGCCCAGCCATGGGCTGGACATGGCAGGTGCCGCGACGCCGTTCACGAAGAGCGAGAAGCCGCCGAAGCCAAAACCGGCGATGAAGCCATGGATGATCGCCCAATGCGTCGGTGGTGGCGCCGAGTCCTTCATCTGCGAATGATGTCGCCCGAACAGGTCCCTCGTCGTTTCTTTCGGCATAGGTTCTTCGTGATGGTGCCCGACGACGTGAAGATGGGGGTAGCGGTTCCGGCTAAGAACGATCGCACCGGCGGCCGACATGGCGAGGCCGACGACAATGTACACAACCCCATTTATGGATGAAGACAGAAGAAATGGGGCGAGAGCGAGGTACGCCAGCTCGGAAATCAACATGCGTTGGATAGTGAACGCGGCGGAAAAGAATAGGCCCGCCTTCATGCCTTCCCTGCCGCTGGCGCCGCCGATGGCGTAGCTAAAGGTGATAGGCCAGGTGTGCTCGTCCGGCAGGACCCCGTGCAGAAGCCCAAAGAGGAAAGAGTAGGAAAGTGCAGCTAGTGGGGTCACCCTGAGTTTCAAAACCTCGAAATGAAGTGTCAGTCGTGGCAGTATGCGCAAATCCCGTGCCGCCCTGCCGGTGCCTGGGCATAGTTCGGGAGGGCGCGTGAGGCTGCGCTCGCTCGCCTCACGTCCTGGCAAGCCGCCCGTGGGTACCCAACCATGCGGCTCAGCAGGAATTTCGCCCTCCCAGCATAAACCTCCCGGGACAGCGCTAAACGCTATAGCCGCATAGCTGCAGGCAGCACGAAGTAGTAAAGCAGGCCCACCACTATCAGGTACGTCAATACAACCAACGTCCACCCCATGTTATGCCGGATAATCTCCCCCTCGTTGCGGACAAAGTGGCTGGTCGACACACCAACGCTTGCGGTTTGCGGCGCTACTGGCTTCCCAACCTCGGCGCCCACCGAGTTCAGAGAGGGCAGGAGCATGACCGGGAAGCCAAGCAGTTTCCCCACGGTCGTCTGGAAGGCGCCGAAGATGGCGTTCGCCGAAGTGTTGCTACCCGAGAGAGCAACGGCGATCCACCCCAGAATTGGCGACAGCAGGATGAACGCGGGCCCAATCTTGGAGAAGCCATCGGCAAGCGAAGCAGCCATCCCCGAGAAGTTGAAGACGTAAGCCAGGCCGAAGATGAACGGGCCCACCAGCAGGGCGCCCCACATTTGATGGAACGTGCGAGTAAAGACCTGCCTTATCATCGCGCCGTCGACGCGCAAAATCACGGCTATCACCGCCCAGGATATCAGCACGAACGTTCCGCCCACGAATGGTGCGAAGTTGAAGAGGGCCGCAACCGGCTGGTGAGTGATCGAGGAGTTTGCGAGAACCTTAGCCTGGAACAGGCTTACCGCGGGCAGAGGAGACCATGGACCTGTGCCCAGTACGACTACCACCACGAGAACGAGGTACGGCATCAACGACATGAAG
>JAJYKO010000386.1 GCA_021788565.1 Chloroflexota bacterium | reverse complement strand
GTCACGCGTACGCTGGGGTTCGCCTCCTTGGCCCCGATGGCGGCGTTGACGCCGGCGGCTCCGCCACCCAGGACCAGGACGTCGGTGTCGACGTACACCGGTCGCTCGTCGATTTCCATGCCTTAACTCCCTATCCGATATCGGGATCGCTCTGACGTAGGGGCACCCCAATGTGGGTGCCCCGGTCCCAGTCCCCGATGGGCACCCACGCGGCGTGACGCGAGTGAGCGCAGTATCACGGCCCCTACCTGTAACACTCATTACCCGTCCGAGGGAGAGGGAATTCCCCCACCCCCCACTCACCCGCTCACCCCGTGCCCTGCCTCGACCCTCCGCCGAGGTAGATCTCCTGCACATTCGGGTCAGCCCGGAGTTGTTCCGAGGGGCCGTGAAGCACCACGCGACCCTCATCCAGGACGTAGGTAACGTGGGACATTCTCAAGGCAAGGTTTGCGTTCTGCTCCACCAGGAGTATCGTCATGCCCTGCCCGTTGAGCTCCTTCAACGTGTCGAAGATGGTCTTGATCACCAGCGGCGCAACGCCGAGGGATGGCTCGTCGAGCAGCAGGAGCTTCGGGCTGGTCATCAGCGCCCTGGCGATGGCGAGTTGCTGCTGCTCGCCACCTGAGAGGGTGCTGCCCTTCTGGGCCAGGCGATCCTTCATCCAGGGAAACAGGGTGATTACCTTCTCCAGATCCTGCTGGAACCGCCCGCTGACCCTGACCATGTTGTGCTGAACGAAGCCACCGAGCATCAGGTTCTCTTCGACTGTGAGGGTGGGGAAGATCTGCCTTCCCTCAGGTACCAGCCGGAGTCCGCTGGCAACGATCCTGGGCGGAGTCTGGCCGCAGATGTTCTTGCCCTGGAACAGCACTTTCCCTCGCCTGGGGCGCATCAGTCCAGCGACGGTCTTCATCAGCGTCGTCTTGCCTGCCCCATTCCGGCCGATGAGTGAGACGATCTGACCTTCCTCGACACGCAGGCCCACACCGTCCAGCGCAATGGCAGATCCGTAGTAGACGGAGAGGTCCTCGATGGCCAGCATCCCTACTCCTCCTCTCCCAGATAGGCATCGATCACTCGCCTGTCCGCGCGCACTTCGTGGGGAGTGCCTTCCGCCAGCTTCTTGCCGAAGTTGAGAACGACCACATGGTCGGAGATGTCCATCACCAGGCTCATGTCGTGCTCAACCAGCAGCATCGTGATCCCCATAGCCTTGATCCGAGTAATCAGGCCTCCCAGGGAAGAGGTCTCCTCGTTGTTGAGTCCCGCGGCCGGTTCGTCCAGCAGCAGGAACTTCGGCTTGCTGGCCAGGGCCCTGGCCAGCTCCAGCAGCCTCTTCTTCCCGTAGGCCAGGCTCCCCGCTCGGAAACCGGCAAGCCGGTCGAGGCCCACCAGTTCCAGGTAGCTCATGGCCTCAGACCGGCCGCGACGTTCGATGGAACCGACTAGGGGTAGCGCCAGGGCGGAGGCGAAAAATCCCCCGCTGAGGCTCCTGTGCTGTCCGACAAGGACGTTCTCCAGAACCGTCATCTCGTCGAAGAGCAGCGCGGTCTGAAAGGTACGGGAAACTCCCATAGCGGCTACCTGGTGAGGGGGGAGAGTGTGGATTGCGCGCCCGTTCAGAAGCACCCTACCCTCAGTCGGCGGATAGAAGCCGGTGATCACGTTGAAGAGCGTCGTCTTGCCGGCTCCGTTCGGTCCGATCAGGGAGGTTATCAGCCCGGGAACGATCTCCGTGCTCACGCCAGAAAGGGCCGTGACGCCCCCGAAGGTCTTGGTGACGTTCTCGACCACGATGCTCATGGAACCGTCTCCGTGATGGGGTGGGTCTCGGACGGGGCCAGCCGCTCGGCTGCTGCCTTGCCGTCGCGATGATCCGCTACGTATCGGCGTATGGTGCCCCACACCCCCCTCGGCATGAAGCGAAGGACGACGACAAGTATGAGGCCGAAAACCAGGACGCTGTAGTCGGCGAAGGACTGAGCCACTTGCGGCAGCACTATGACCAGTATGGTGCCGACGATGGCACCGCCAAGGGTACCGGCGCCCCCGATGACCATGGTGGCAATCAAGACCATGGAGTAGCTAAGGGCGAAGCTGTCGGGGCTGATGTAACGATTGAGGAAGGCATACAGCCCGCCGGCGAGACCGGCCATCGCGGCACTGAGGATGAAGGCAATCAGCTTATACCTCGCCGCGTTGATCCCCATCGCGGCGGCGGCCATCTCGTTTTCCCTGACGGCCACCCAGGCTCGCCCGATCGAGCACGAAGTGAGATTGCGGGCGAAAAGAAAGGCCGCTACTGCCATGATCCAGACCAGGTAGTAGTAGAGGATATCGTTGTCCAGCATCTCCGGACGCTTGATGCCCATCACCCCGATGGGCCCGCCCGTCACGTCCTGCCACTGCTGGAAGCCCTCGAACAGCATTGTGCCCAGTCCGATGGTGGCCAGGGCCAGATAGTAGCCCCTCAGCTTCAGGATCGGAGTACCCAGGATCGCGGCGAGCGCGGCCGGACAGGCGATGCCGGCCAGGATGGCCAGGGGGAAAGGCACCCCCAGCTTCACCTGGAGCAGGGAGGCAGTGTACGCGCCTAACCCGTAGAAGCCCGCCTGGGAGATGGATATCTGCCCGGCGAAGCCGAAGATCAAATTCAGCCCCAGGATGAGTATCAGCGTGATCCCCAGCATGTCCATGATCTGGGTGATGTAGGCATTGAACCCGAGCGCGGGGAATGCGGCCAGGAAGACGAGCACAACCAGGCTGCCCGCTAGCCGGAGAGTGCGTTCGTTCTCACGGCTGCCCATCGGTCTTACCTCCTCGTCGGCATCAGGCCGGCCGGCTTCACGAAAAGGATCACCATGACCAGCCCGAAGCAGAGGAACGTGCTATAGGCCGACGATATGTAGCCAGCAGCCAGCGTTTCAGCGATCCCAAGTAGGATTCCCCCTACCACTGCGCCCAGCAGGCTGCCGAACCCGCCGATAATCGCGGCACTAAACCCCTTGAGTCCAAGCATGGAGCCCATCATTGGGGAGGCGGCCGTGATTGGGGCAACCAGGACCCCGGCCAGGGCGCTGAGGCCTCCGCTGAGGGCGAAGGCCAACAGGACTGTCCGGTTGGCGTCGATGCCCATGATCCAGGCGGCATCCCGGTTGGTGGAGACGGCCTGCAGGGCTCGACCGATCAAGGTGTGCTCGAAAATCAGCCAGAAAAGTACCATCGCCACGACCGCGCAAACCACGATCAGCAGACTTTGCGGCGCGATGGATGCCGACCCGACCCAGATGGCATTGGTGGTCACGGGCGACGGCGCCGGCAGCGGCATCTTTCCCCATACCAACTCACCGCCGCTCTCAAGTACCATCGAGAGGCCGATGGTCATCACTATGGCGTTGACTATCGGGGCGTTGGCGATGCGAAGTGGCCGAAGGACCAGCAGCTCTGCCGCCATAGCTACCACCCCAGCCGCGACCATCGCGAGAACCAGTGCCAGCGGGAAGGGTAAGGCGAGGGGAAAGGGCAGCTTCTGGCCGACGGCGAAGCTGACGTAGGACAGGCCACCTATCATCAGCAGTTCTCCCTGGGCCAGATTCACCAGGCTACTGGAGTTGAAAATGACGGTCATTCCCAGGGCCAGCAGGGCATAGATACAGCCCGTGGCGATCCCGGCGATCAAGAGTTGCTGGAACACAGGTCATCCTCCAGACCTCCGAGGTCTCGAAGACCTCGGAGGTCTTTCAAACCATCTACTTCAGAACGTCCGCCAGGGACATGTAGCGCACCCACTTGCCGCCCTGGACCTTATAGAAGATAGAAGCGCCCTCGGGCAGGCCGTCGTGGCTGGTCGGAGTGAACTGCCACTTGGTTCCCTGCGGGCCGACCAGCCCTTCGTAGCTGACCGTCTCCAGTGCGGCCTTCAACTTCGCCTGGTCCACCTTGTCTCCGATGGGGGCGATCTTCCGCAGCCCCGCCGCCAGGATCTGCACAGCGTCATGCCCCTGGCATGGCGAGTAGATAGTGGCCGGCGGGATGCCGTAGGTCTTCTGGTAGGTGTCGAAGAACGCCTGGACGTCTGATCTCTGGGTGTCAACGATAGAGACCGCGATCGCTCCCTCGTAGGCATCGCCCGCGATCGGCAGGGCGGATGCGTGCATAAGGCTGTCCAGTCCCATCAATGGGACGTCGTAACCCAACTGCTTCTTCGTCTTGGCGATCAGCGCGGCATCAGCGCCCTGAGACCAGCAGAGGATTACGTCACCACTAGCGTTCTTGGCCGCCAGAACCTGGGCAGTCATATCGGCTGCTCCTGCGTCGTGCTTCTGGTCCGTCACCCACTTGATGCCCTTCTCGGTGAGAGCCTCCTGGAGCGACTTGTCTCCGGACTGGCCGAAGGCAGTGTTGTCACTGATGAGAGCCGGCTTCTTATAGCCCAGCTTCATCATCAGGGCCACCAGGGCCCTCGCGTTGTAGAGGTCGACCGTGCCGACCCTGAAGATCCAGGGCATGTTCTGCGTCAGTTCCCGATTCTGCGCCTGGGGACTAACGTCCACGAACTTCAACTGGTCGCTGACGCCGCGGATAGACATGGCCGTAGGGGCGTTGGTCCCCCCTATCAACCCCTGAGCTCCATCCGAGTTGATGGCCTTCTGCGCCAGACTGACGGCGGTCGACGGGTTGTTCGTGTCGTCGTAGGAGACGATTTGGAGCGGCCGGCCTTCGATGCCGCCTGCCTTGTTGACTTCGTCGACGGAAAGCTTTGCCCCGTTGAGGTTCGCCACACCTACGTCGGCCACCAGGCCTGAGAAGGTTCCGATGAAGGCGATCTTGATGGGTGTCCCACTGGCAGCCTGAGGTGCTGCCGGGGCCGCGGCCGCCGGCTGAGAGGCGGTCGTGGCCGCCGGCTGAGAGGCGGTCGTGGCCGCCGGTGCGGCCGGTGCCGTGGTCGCGGCCGGCTTCGGCGCGGGCGCTGACGTTGGAGCGGCCGCCGGAGCCGCGCCCGAGGAGCAACCGAACATGGATACTACGGTGATGACGGCCAGGATCATTAGCCCGATGGAGCCAAGGATTCTATGCATCTCTTTTCCCTCCTCTTTCCCACACTGGAACAGCAATCGACCTGGATCGCAAGGAGTAGCCTGGTGAGTCAGCCTACTCGCCATCGTGATTGAGTGGGCGCAATGACACCTCCTATTCGCTCGACTGCATATGCTCTACACGCTTACCTTCAGGCCGAACATGGCGGCCGCGGTTCCTCCGAGTATCGCGTCGATTTCCGCCTTCGGAAGATCGAGGGCACGGATGTTGTCCACGTAGATCTTCAAGTCGAGGCCGTTGTGAATCTCCATCGGGTAGTCGGTGCCGAACACGAGCCGGTCGTGCCGGACCGTTTCAAGGGCGCAGTGCAGGGTCGGCATGTACCCCCCGTGGCCGGCGAGGTCGAGGTAGAGCAGATCGAACAGCTTGTTGAAAGGCTCTATGATGCCGAACTCTTCGCGCTCCCTGGGGGTCTTGTGAAGCACCGCGATCTCGTGCGGGAAGGTAATGCCGAGCTCCGTCGGTGGCTCGAAGAACCCGTTGATGCGCCCCTTCATAAATGGAAGCACACCGCCGAAGTGTGGCATTATGAATTTGAGGTCGGGGTAGTGCTTGGAGACCTCGTACATGATGCGGAGCGCGGCCTTGGAGATGTCGTAGGCCCGGGCCAGCGTCCGTCCGATGCTGTACTCCGACTCCGCGCCCAGGGGAAGAAGCGATGGGTGAATGACGATCGGCACCCCAAGCTCCTGGACGGCCTCGTAGATGGGGAACATCCGCTCGTCGCTCAGCGTAATGTCCAGGTTGGATGACAGGAGCGCCACGGCGTGGAGGCCCAACTCCTCTACGCCTCGGTGGATCTCCTGCACGGCAGCCTCGGCCCCGTCCACCACGGGAACCTGGGCGCAGGCCATGGTCCGGTCCGGATGCTCGCGAACCGCTCTCGCCATCCCATCGTTCACCGCTCGGCAAATCTCCAGCCCCTTGAGATTCCATT
>JAJYKO010000385.1 GCA_021788565.1 Chloroflexota bacterium | reverse complement strand
AACTCATCAAATTGCGGGATGCCCTCCCGTGAGGCCTCTGGCAAGCGCGATGAACAGGAGAGAGCCGGCAAGGGCGGCCACAACGTCCGAGATGCCGAAATGAGTTACCGGCGCACCGGTCAGCACACTGAAAACCCAGCCCGCGACTATGGAACCAGCGATGCCGACTATCGCATCCTCCAGGGGACCATAACGCCTGGTCACCAGGTTCGCCATCAGCCCGGAAGCAAATCCCACCACCGCCCACACCAGTATGCTCATTACCTACCAGACTGCTCCTGACTGCTGCCGTGGCCTTAACCGAGAACCGACGCATCTCGTCGCGGAAGAAAGCAGAAGCTATGCCTGCTATAATTGAGTCTCCTTACAGTTTTGTAATCCCTATTGGATTGAGGTGGCACATGCCGACGACTATCGATCTCCGCAGCGACACAGTGACCCTTCCCACCCCGCGAATGATGGAAGCGATAGGTAAAACGGAGCTCGGGGACGACGTTTATGGCGAGGATCCCACGGTCAACCGACTGCAGCAACTGGCTGCGCGGAAGCTGGGGAAGGAAGCCGCACTGTTCGTCTCCAGTGGAACCATGGGCAACCTCGTTTCCGTCCTTTCCCATTGCCGGCGCGGCGACGAGATGGTCGTCGGGGATCAAGCCCATGTGTTCTACTACGAGGTGGGGGGGTCCGCGGCCTTGGGGGGCGTGCACGTGAGGACCGTGCCCAACGGCAAGGGTATCCCGTCGGTCGCAGATGTGGAAGCGGCGATCCGTGGTGAGGACATACACTTTCCGCGCACCAGGCTGGTCTGCCTGGAGAACACTCACAACCGCTGCGGCGGGGTTGCGATCAGCGCTGAGGACACGCACGCCATCGCGGCCGTGGCGCACAGCCATGGTGCAAAGGTCCACCTGGACGGGGCACGGCTGTTCAACGCGTCCGTGGCCCTCGGAGTGGAGCCCAGCCGCCTGGTTGAGCAATGTGATTCAGTCAACGTGTGCCTCAGCAAGGGGCTGTCGGCACCCGTGGGCTCGGTCATAGTCGGCAGCGCGGAGTTCATCGCCGAGGCTCGCAAGTTCCGCAAGATGGTCGGCGGGGGCATGAGGCAGGCGGGAATCCTGGCCGCCGCCGGGATCGTCGCCCTGGAGGAGATGGTCGACAGGCTCGCTGAGGACCACACTAACGCCCGCGTGCTGGCCCAGGGGATAAACGGCCTTGCGGGCGCGACCGTAGACATGACCGCCGTTCAGACCAACATCGTCGTGATCGAGATAGATCGGCCGGATATGACTGCCGCCCAGTTCATGAGCCGGATGGCGGAGCTCGGGGTGAAACTAACGAGCTTCGGCGGCAATAAGGTGCGGGCCGTGACCCACTACGGTGTCGAGCGCGGAGACGTGGAGCGCGCCGTCGAGGTAGCACAGCAGGTACTCGCGTAGGGGATGCAAGAGTGGGGAGGGCGAGGCTCCGGCCGAGCCGCCACGTCGCAAGGGACCATCGCCCTGCTGTGGCGCCGATGTTACACGGGACCAGCCGAACCGCGCTGTAGGGCGTGAGGTTCGGCCATCACACGGCGGCTCGCCAGGAGGCTCGCCCTCCCCATCTCTATTTCGTCAGGAAGTCGTTCGTGAAGGCGTCGTCCACGTTCACGTCCTTCGTCAGCAGGCCCCTGCTACGCATCCACTGCTCGAAATTCTGCCAGCGATCCTTCTCCTGCCATCCGTAGGTCGTCACATTGTCCATCCAGAGCGGCATGAGTATCTTGCTCCCCTGCTCCTCCATCTTCATGTCGGCCTCAGGGTTTGCTTTCGCGAGAAGTTGCAGTGCCTTGGCGGGATCATTCGCAGCATCGGCGTAGCCCTTGGCAGTGGCCCACATGAACCTCTTGACCACATCTGCCTGCTCGCTGGCCATCTTGTCGCTCGTCACCATCACCAACTCGTAGTAGCGGGGCACTCCCCAATCAGTCACGGACATTACGTTGACCGGGTAGCCCTGCTCCTCCGCCAGGATCGCCTCGTGAACAGCGTAGCCGCCGATTATGGCGTCCACCTTCTTTCCGATTAGAGCGGGAACCAGGTCGTATCCGACGTTCACGAGCTGCACCTTGTCTATAGAGGTGCCGTCCTTCTCCAACATGGTGGCCAGCATCGCCTCTTGACCAGGTATACCTGGATAGCCAACCTTCTTGCCCTCGAGCTGCTTCGGTCGAGTGATGCCCGAGGACTTCAGGGTCATAAGCGTGTTGAGCGGACGCTGCACCATTGCCGCGATGGACTTCACCCCGATCCCCTCGGATCTCGCCAGCAGCACGTCGGGCTCGTAGCTGATGCCGAAGCTGTCCTTGCCGGATCCCACCAGTTTCAGCACGTCGTCCGGATTGGAAGGCACGTAGATCTTCACATCCAGCCCTACGTCCTTGTAGTAGCCATTGGCCTGTGCCATGTACAGCCCCGTGTGGTTGGACCAGGGATACCAATCCAGAGCCACGCTCACTTGCGTGAGCGGTTGCTGCGGTCCGGGAGTCCCGGCACCCGAGCCCGTGGGGTGCGCCGGCTCAGGTGCCGCGCATCCGCCAAGAACTACGGCCATCAGGACTAATGCCAGGGTGCTCACCATCCACCTGGTACGCGAGGTACGGTTCATCTGAGGCTCCTGTTCTAAAATAGAGCGGCGACCTCACCCGCGGGGCCTTTGGCTCGTGGTCCTGTGCCAGCGAGCCTGGATCCCCCGAGACCCCGTGGGTTTCACCCGCCGCTTCCCCATCCCCCAGCGGCCTTCCGCCTCCTCCGGCTATGATGCCAGGGTAGCAGATACCGCTCGGACAGCCCGGCAGCCACGAAGAGTGCGATCCCCATTACGGAAAGCACGACCACAGCGGCGAACACCCGGGACGTTTGAAACTGCGCTGCTGACCTGACCATGAAGTAGCCGAGGCCAGCGCTCGCCCCAACCCATTCCCCGATCACGGCCCCGATCACGCTGACCGCGATAGCTATCTTCGTACCGGAGAATAGAAAAGGTAAAGAGCTTGGGATCTGAGCCTTGGTGAAGATCTGCCATTTGGAGGCTCCCATACTCCGCATCAGGTTCGCGAGATCTGGGTCCACCGAGCGAAGTCCATCAACCATGTTGACCACTATTGGGAAGAAGCAGATCAGCGCCACCACGATCACCTTGGGCAACAACCCGTAGCCGAACCAGATCAGGAGAATGGGCGCGATGGCGATCACAGGAATTGTCTGAGAAGCCACGACGAATGGATAGACGGCCCTTTCCACGGTCCTCGAGTAGGCGATAGCGATAGCCAGACCTACGCCAACCACGAAAGAGAGCGCGAAACCTATCAGCACCTCCTCAAGGGTCACCCAGCCGTGGTGAGCGAGAAGCTGGCTGGACGAAACGAGCGCCTCACCTATGTCGAGGGGAGACGGCAGGAGCCAGGCCGGCACCTGGAGTAGCTGGGCAGCCGCCTGCCAGGCCGAGAGGAAAGCAGCCACAAGTACGGTGGGCGGGAGCCACTCCGATAGCCATCCAGGACGGCGATGAGCCGTCACGCCCGAGCCCTGCTTTGACTCTCGGTCAGGGTAAGAGCTCAACTGCCCCACCTTTCGCCATGACCATTGGAAGGACCAGCCGTCCAGGTACCGGCGCTCGCCTCCTGGCTGTAGCCGTCCGAGACGTCTTTTATGTCCTGAGCCATGGCCTTCTGAGCCTCTTCGCGGATGGCATCGAGCAACTGTTCCTTCAGCGCAACGAACTGACTGGAGGTAACCATCGCGTACTCTCGTGGACGCGGCAACGCAATCTCAAGCATCAGCTTCACCCGGCCGGGGCGCGCGGTGAGCACGTACACACGGTCCGAAAGCAGCACGGCCTCATCGACGTCGTGGGTGATGAACAGTATGGTCTTACTCAGGGTATTCCAGAGGTGGAGCAGCCACTCCTGCATGTTGGAGCGAGTGAGAGCGTCGAGCGCCCCGAAGGGCTCGTCCAGCAGCATCACGTCCTTGCCCATGAGCACCGTGCGCAGGAAAGCGGCGCGCTGACGCATGCCGCCAGAGAGAACAGTGGGATAGGCGTATTCGAAGCCCTTGAGGCCGAACAGCTCGAACAGGCCAAGGGCCTGGTTGCGAGCCAACGACTTTGCCACGCCACGTATCTCCATGCCCAGGATGGCGTTGTCCAGCACCGTACGCCAGGGCATCAGAAGGTCCTTTTGCGGCATGTAGGCCGTCGCGCCAACCTCCACGGCTCCGCTCCTGCCGTCCATCCTGATCGCACCAGCAGTAGGTTCCAGCAAGCCCGCCACTACGTTCAGCAGCGTACTCTTGCCACACCCACTCGGACCGATGAGCGTAACGAACTCGCCCTCGCCTGCAAACAGGTCGATGTCCCGCAGGACGGGAATCGCCCCATGCGGCGTGGGAAAGTCCACGCTCACCCCCTTAAGCTCGATCTTAGACTGGCCTGCGTCGACTACACGCACCTCTTCTCCGGGCCCCACAAAACAAAAGACGCTGGACCTCGGGTCCAGCGCCCAACGGCATGCCGTGCAGTCCCGTTTCCTACGCTGGCATTACCCAGGTCAGGTTCGACGGTCGGCGGCGGAATGGAGCCACCATCTCAGCCCGGTTATCCCCGAGCCCCCGCTTTGTGTCACCTACAATTTGCCTCGAATGACGATGGGACAATAGCACTGGGGTTTGGTGGTGTCAAGGTAGGCGCAAAGCGGCCCTGCACGGAAGTCCCCGTGCAGGGTCGCTTTGCCCCAAATGGGAATTATGGCAGAATCGACATCGTTGAAGGGAGGCATCTTCTCAGGCCTTTCCCGACGGAGTAAAATCATGATCCAACGGTTGTCGTCCGTCTAGGCCACCGAAATGGGGCAGAATTGCCGGGCTTACGGCTCCGCGGCATCGTTCGCGCGCGCAATGGGGCTAGATTGAGACCGAATACGGAAGCCCGGCGCCGCGCGGGGCACGAATGGTGCTCCTCCCTGGGATGACAGGATTGTTAGAAGCGTGTCGGCATCTTTCACGTTGGAAAAATGCTGATCGTGCATTATTTCTACCTATCTGATCGTGCATGTGCGCCGGAGCCGGGCATTGGAGGTCGCTCAAGCGGCGCCGGGGGTCTTCGGAACGGAGCCGATACCTGCTCAAGGCGGAGGTACGAACAAATTGAAAAAGGTGATGGTGGTAGAGGACGATCGGGCGGTCCTTGACCTGCTGGGTATCGTGCTCTCCGATGCCGGGTACAAAACCATACTTCTCCCGCGCAGCGAGGACATCCCGCAGAAGGTGGCCGCGGAGAAACCCGACCTGGTCCTGCTGGACATATTGATCGAACCCAAGCACGGCATGGAAGTGCTGGCGTCTTTGACCGAGATGAACGCCCATCCTCCCGTTATCCTGATATCAGCCGCAGTAAAGGGCGTACGCGAAATGGGGCAGATCGCCAAGGCATTGGGCTGCTACGACTTCATCGAGAAGCCATTCGACATCACCGACCTGCTCAGCCGTGTGAAATCTGCCCTCAATAAAGCTGGGCACGGCGTCGCCGCGTAAACCAGCACTTCATACTTCCGGCCAGGCCCGCTAAAATATCGGCGCGGTGGAGCATACTTGAGCCGGAGGGATCGTTAAGTTGTCAGCTGGGTTGCGTGGAAGACTGCTCGTAGGGCAGTCGGGCGGATGTACCGCCGTAATCAATAGTTCCCTGGTGGGAGTCATTCAGGAAGCTAGAAGACACGAAGAGATCACCGGGGTTCTGGGCGCTCTTCACGGCGTTGAAGGCGCACTCCGAGGGGAACTGGCAGATCTGGGGCAGGAAACCGAGCAATCTCTAGAGCTGTTGCGCTACACGCCCTCCGCTGCGCTGGGATCCTGCCGCTACAAGCTCCAGGAGGGTGACCTGGAGCGAATCGTCGAGCGATTCCGGCGGCTGGGCGTTCGCTACTTCCTCTACATCGGCGGCAACGACTCCGCTGACACCTCCCACCGTATTGCCGATGCGGCGGCTGCCATGGGCCACGAGATGCTGGTGG
>JAJYKO010000384.1 GCA_021788565.1 Chloroflexota bacterium | reverse complement strand
GCGATTGCCAGCCCCCACATCGGGACGCTACGCGGCAGCGGTGTGGGGGTGGGGGAGGCCCTTTCTGGCAAGATGTCGGCAGCTACCGGCTTCGCGGTTGCCGCAGCCACCAGGTCCACAGCCTCGGATCGCGCCGGAGGTACCGCGACTGCGTCCTCATGGGGCGTCAACGCCTGTGCGGCGAGACTCAGGCCCAACAGGGTGAGGCAAGCCACCACCACACGAGCATAAAGCGATAGGTGAGGGAGCTTCCCAGACATGCCAAGATTATCCGCATTATCCATGTGGGGGTCAATCACCACGTTGACGAGGAACCTGCGAGATGCGACACTGGGCTTTATTCCTTCGCGAGAACTCCATTCCCGTGGGAGCACTAGAAGACATGCCGCCTTCTAAATCTTCGCGAGGCCGTCACCGGCTGGCCAGGGTTCTAGCGCTGCCTCTATTTTCTCTCAGTATGATACTGGCCGTTCTTGCTTCTTCCGCTATCTCTGTGGTTGCCTACGCCCCGTCGTGGGTACAGAGCCTACAAGAAACTCAGCTGTGGTCGGGTCCCGACTCCAAGGCCATCTCGTTCGGCACGGTCCCGAAAGGAAGAAGTTTCCTGGTGGTAACCACTCAAAATGGCCCGCGGCTCTACGTATTGGATCCTGGATCCAACAACTACGCCTACATAGATGCCGCTGCGGTGGTCCCATCGGGTCCGCCTGGCACCGCTTCGGGGAGGGCGGCGCCGTCATCAGCGTCAGCTTCCGTGCCTCGCGTAGCCCCCAAACTCCCGGCTGGCTATCGGGCGTGGTGGGTTGCCAACTGGGTCGAGACCGAGCTGTGGAAGGGACCGGATTCCGAGGCACCAAGCCTGGGGACCGTGCCACAGTTCCGCAAGTTCATGGTGGTGGAACCGCAGCATGGCAACCGGCTCCACGTTTGGAGCCCCGAGACCGGCGTCCTCGGCTACCTGGACGCGGCGGCCGTTGGACCGGTCGGCCCTTCGGTCAGGATGGAGCCTCATCCCATAACCATCACGGGCCATCTTCACGTGCAGGGACGCGCCACCGGCGACGCAGTCTATGTGCGCAACCTGCCTGCGGTCGCCGACGAGACGGAGACCCGCCACCTCCCGAACAATACACCGGTCGTCGTTGTCGACGCCGCCACTACCGCGAATGGCACCAGGTGGTACACCCTCGGTGATGGCCAGTATGTGCTCGCCAGCGAGATACGGCTGCCCACGGCACCGAAATCCTACCTGAAGGGCAAGTGGATCGACGCGGATCTCACCGAACCAGCGATGCTGACGGCATACGATGGCGACAAAATCGTGTACAGCGCACTCGCCATCATCGGGGAGTCCGCTCACCCTACGTTGAGCGGGAGCTACAAAATCCTGCGACGCGTGCAGAATGAGACCATGGACAGCTCCACCCTGGGTATTCCGCGCGATGCTCCAGGCGGCTACTACTTGAAGGACGTGCTGTACACTCAATACTTCACGGACCAGGGCGCGGCTATCCACTACAACTACTGGAAGGGCACCTTCGGCTATCCGGGCAGTCACGGCTGCCTCGGCCTCAATCTGGAAGATGCCCGATGGTTCTGGGACTGGGCGTCCGTCGGCACACCGGTGGTAGTTCGATGATCATCTGCGACATTCCGCCCGCGGGCTAGGAGACCAGTATTGAAAGAACGGCGCCGGGCGATAGACGCGCAATCCCAGGCCCACCCGCTCCTCAGAGCCTGGCGCGTTACACTACGCATCCTTCCCTCGTCCTCGGGCTGGAGGCTCCTATCAGTGCTGGCACTCGCTCTCGTGCTCCTGGGCACGGCACTTTGGAGCCGGCCTGGGAGATCCTACATCGCCAGCACCGCGTCCCCCGAGTCAACTGAATTACCCGCTACCGCGCGCCCAACCCAGCAGGCCCAGCCCTCGCCCCAGGAGAGCAGTTCTCCGACGGCTGCGCCGGTTCCCACAGATACGCTTCGACCCCTCGCCGGTCCGGTTATGCCGAAGATAGTAGACGCGGGTCCCCGGCCCTCCCGGAAGCCCGGCGCTCCTGACCCCAACCCATCTACCGACCACGTCATCGTCGTGGACGGCGCTTCCGGAGATATCCTCTTCCAGCGCAACGCCTACGAGCCGGTTGCCCCCGCGAGCCTGACCAAGATCATGACTGCCATCCTCGGCATTGAGCACGGCAACCTGGCCGATTATGTCAACGTCGACGTGGACGCCCGTTCCTTTGCGGATAGTACGGTGATGGGACTGGAACCGGGGTTCCACGTTACACTGGAAGACATCCTTTATGGATTGATGCTCCCATCGGGCAACGACGCGGCTGTCCAGATAGCTCACTATGTCGCGGGCAACGAGTCAGCCTTCGTGAGATTAATGAACGAGAAGGCGAGATGGCTGGGGCTAAGAGCTACGCACTTTGTCAATCCACATGGGCTCGACGTGTCCGACCATTACTCGTGTCCCTACGACATGGTCGTCATGGCCCGCTACGGCATGCAATACCCGGTCTTCCAGAAACTGGCCGCTGCCAGGAGCTACGACATTAGAGAAAGCAACATATCTTACACGGTGTATAATCTCAACCCCTTGCTCGGAACCTATCCCGGGGCTGACGGGGTCAAGATCGGCTACACCGACAGCTCTGGGCGGTCCATCGTCGCATCCGCCACTAGAAACGGGCATCGCGTCTACGTGGCCTTCATGAGATCCGCCGACGGTTTGGCTCAAGAAGCCGGCCTCCTCCTGGACTGGGCGTTCGGCTCGTTCACCTGGTCCCAGTAGCGTCGCGAACCATTCCCCTACGCTGAACCTGGACTGGTTTCTGCGATTGGGCACGCTCAAAGTGATAGAGCGTGCCCATTGGGAGTCCGGTGGAGGTTCGAAGGGTGGACCCACGTCTCGTTGCAGACAGATATCAGCTGGGGGACACACTACATCAGGGTGAAAGCACCACGGTCTTCCGGGCCTTGGACGTGAACCTGCGGCGCGAGGTCGCCGTCAAGGTACTGAACCGCGGTGACGCCGGCGATCACGAACGCGTTCGGCGTTTCCTCGACACGGCCAGATCCATGTCTGCTCTCTCCCATTCGAACATTGTCGCTACCTATGACGTCGGCATCTCAGGGGACACTCCCTACACCGTCCAGGAACTGGTGGAAGGGAAGACGCTGCTTGACGTCGTCGGAGAGGAGGCCCCGCTTCGGCCCGATCGAGTAAGGCGCCTGGGAGCGCAGCTAGCGTCGGCGATCGGTTACGCCGAACAGTACTACGGAAGGGACTGCTCGGTCGACATGGCCGACGTGGTTGTTGTACCGGGGGACCGTATACGAGTCCTCAAGCTGCACATCGACGATCCCGCCATCAACGAGAGGGATGGCAGATTCCCACGCCGGAATGGCTCGATCCACGAGGGCCAGTCTCAGATAGTCGCCCCGGCGCGTTCCAGCGTCTACGCCCTGGGGAGCACTCTGTACCAGATGGCGACGGGTCGCGCCCCAAAGGACGAAGGTCTGTCACCAACTACGTTTCGCAAGGACCGAGAGCACTCCTCTATCACCCCACCGTCGTTTGTCAATCCTGCCATCTCTCCGAGTCTCGAACGGATCATTCTCGGGGCGCTTGAAACGGGCGCAGGTAGGTGGTACCAGTCGGTATCAGAGGTGGGAAGCGCGCTTCAGCCCCGCGAGAACGGAACACACGGGATTCCCGAACCTGAGGGATACGGGCGCCCCCGGTCACCACGCGACCCCGTGCCTAGCAGCACTTACGGGGCGCCGCTCCCGGCCGCCCGCGGGAACGTGCTCGTATCGGTCCTTATTCTGGCTCTCCTCCTCGTTGCGGCCGTCTTCGCAGCCACCACGTTTGCCCCGAGGTTGTTAGCCCGTGGGGCGCCGAGCGTGGCAGGGGCGGTGAACGGATCCGACCTTCAGCGAGAGCGGCAGTTACAGAACGTTCAAGGACCGGTCACCGACCTGAAGAAGGCGATCACGCAGGTGCAGAACGATACTCAGACACTCAATGGCTCGCTGAGCGACGTGCGTGACAAACTGGCGGTCGAGACGTCGATAGTGAATGCGATGCAAACGCTTTCGGATGAGATGAGGACAGACGCGTCGCAGCGTCCGGTCAACCCAGCCCAGATGGCCAGCCTGGCCGCCAAGAAACAATCCATGCAGCTCAGCTACGCATCGTTAAAGTCTGCCACAAGCAACTTCGACACCGCCGCCAAGACCCTGGAAAACAGCCTACCGCCCATGGATAGCGATGCTACTGCCGCCCAGACGGCCGCCGATAACTTGAGAATCGCCCTGGCTCAAAATCCGCTCGCTGGCGCCACTCAGCCGGCCCCGGGTGACGAGCAGGCAGCCATCAGCCAGTACCAGTCCACGGCGACCCAGGCTCGCAACGACCTCGCCAATATGCGCAGCACCGAGGCGGGCTTGCTTCAGACTGCCAACAGCCTCGTGCAGCAGGGTGCCGCGGCCGCCGCGGTGAAGACTGCCCCGGTGGCCACGTCCACTCAGACGCCAGGGACTCCGACACCGGGGCCCTCCGCCACGCCCCAGCCAGGTGCCACACCCATCCAGGGAGTTGCGGGGCAGCCGCGGACTCAACAGCCGACCGCGTCTGCGAGCCCGGCGCCCACTCCGACGCCGCGCCCCACACGCCAGGCACCAGTCGGTCCCTGGCGCTTCAGCCCTGTATTCCAAGCATTCGCGGATCAGATTCCTGACGTGGTCGGGCAGCCCACGGGCAACCCGAGCGTTGACCCGGATACCGGCAACACGACTCAGCCGACGACCGGAGGCCTGATGGTGTGGAAGAAGGCGACTGGGCGGGTCTACTTTACCGATGGAAACACTACCTGGGTGCTGGGTCCGAACGGGCTACAGTCCCGACCGAATGATCAGCGTTTCCCCTGGGAGGGTACGCCTACGCCCGCTCCTACTCCGACGCCGCCGGCTTCCACTCCTCAGCCGGCACCGGCCCTTCCACAGTCGCGAGGGTAGAGAAGCTGCCGCAGTCTGTGCGCGAACAATCCGATACTGGGCCCTACACCTATCCCCTTGCGGCCCGACCGCGGCCATTCGGCGATCGCTCTCACAATCGACCTAACGAGCAGGCCACGCACTGCGCGCCGTTGGCGCCCATGGAACGGCTTCTGCGTTGTAGCAGAACAAAGCGGTAATCGCTGGCGGAGCCTCATTCCTCGGAGGCCTGGCGCGCCTGACTGGAGGGGATCATGGATCGCAACTGGAACGGCATACCTGCTATCCTCACACTGTTGGTGCTTTTCCTCTCCCCCATGCTCTACGACTTCTCGCAGTGGGTTCAGCACCTTCTGGGTGGAGGCTAGACTCGCGCCCACCTCAGTCTAGGGTGAATCAGATTGGCCTCCATCAGCAACCGCTCGTCCCCAAGGACCGCGTCCACCGGGCCGTCCGCGATGGGTCGCCTCTCTCGGTAGCCGAAAACGATGGCCCGAGTCCCGATTATCGGGGCGACCTCCAGTTCCTGAGTGGTGGTCACTATGGTCTTGCCGCCGTCTCCCAGGCGCGTAATGAGGTCCAGTAGCACGGCTTTGCTTCGGGGATCCAGGCTGGCGGTGGGTTCGTCCAGCAACATCACCTCTGGATCGAGCACCAGCACTGTCGCGATCGCGGCTCTCTTCTTTTCCCCTTCTGACAGCTCGTACGGTGCCCGCTGCGCCAGCTCCCTGATTTCCATCATCTCAAGGGCGCTCTCGCTTCTCTCACGGACCTCCCGATCGCTCCAGCCCATCTGCAGGGGACCGAAGGCGATGTCGTCCCATACAGTAGGGGAAAACAGCTGCACGTCGGAGTCCTGGAACACCAACCCGACTCGGCGATGGAGGCGCCGCGCGACTGCCGAATCGTCGGCGGCACCTGTGATGTCCTCACCAAACGCCACCACACGCCCTGACTCCGGCCTTAGCAGGCCATCCATAATCTTAAGCATGGTGGACTTGCCGCACCCGTTGGCGCCCAAAATCACCACTCGCTCGCCGCTCG
>JAJYKO010000383.1 GCA_021788565.1 Chloroflexota bacterium | reverse complement strand
CTTTTGCTCCGCCCGAAGTTGAGCGTCCTTTGTCGCCGCTGCGATCAACTTCACCCGCAGGCCGGGCAGCTTCGTGTAGTAGTATTCCACCCTCTCGGTCGAGAAGATGACACCCTGGTCGACCAGCCCGCTCAAGTCCTGTGCCACCCTGGTGGTCCTGTTGACGTGGCTGGAAGCCACTTCCACGTTCTGAACCAGCCGATAGCTGACGATTTCGCTGACACAACCGGTCTGATTGGATGCCGCGCCAAGCTTCAAGGCGGGACCGCAGTTGTTGTAGACCGGATTCATCATTACCGGAGAGATCGTGACTTCGTTCGCGCTCACGCCCTGGGCAGCAAGGTACTTTGAGACCTGGTCGCTGTCCGTTTTCATCTGCGAGTATCCGCTCTTCAGATCATTGGCTGGTACTTCGCGGGAATAATTGCCAACCCATTTCACCTCGTCCGAAGTGATGAGCTGCTGGGTCGAGCCCGTGACGGTCAGAAGGGAACTGTCCAGGGTCTTCACATAATCAACTGAGTTGGCCCCGATCAACGCCGCGACGTCCAGACTGGCGCCGATTATCAAGGAGAAAAGAACTGCTGTCACAACCCAGGCACGCGAACTCATTGCCAAGTCTCCTCGTATATGTCTCTCCCTATGGATGCGCCGGCCCCTAACTCGCGCGCCAGGTTCCAGCGCCCTTTCGACAAGTTCTAAACGGTTGATGTGCCGTGGAAGTTACGCTGAACCATTGACCATCGATCGAACAGTAGTACCCCCTTCTCCTGCCTCGTATAATGGCCTTGCCCGACAGACATCGCTGCGCCGGTCGAGGTCACTAAGTTTCGGGAGGATGGGAGATGGCTTACGGATGCACCGGTAGGGTTCTCAGGGTGGATCTGTCCAGCGCGAAGGTGTGGGTGGAGGAACCGGAGGAGCCGGTATACAGGAGCTACCTCGGGGGGAGCGCCCTGGCGCTGCACTACCTGCTCCGCGAACTGAAGGCCGGGGTGGACCCCCTTGGGCCGGAGAACCTCCTCGTGTTCACGGCCTCTGTGCTCACGGGCACCCCGGGGCCGGGCCTGTCCAGGTACACGGTGGCTGCCAGGTCCCCCCTCACCGGTGGGTTTGGGGAGGCCGAGGCCGGTGGATGGTGGGGGCCTGAGCTGAAGTTCGCGGGATTTGACGGGGTCGTCGTGAGCGGACGGGCCGAGCGCCCGGTCTACCTCTACGTCAACGACGGCCAGGCTTCCCTGCGGGACGCGAGCCATCTATGGGGCAAGGACACCGGCGACACCAGGGCCACGATCAGGCAGGAGCTCGGGGACGCCAAGATCAGGACGGCGGCCATCGGACGGGCGGGCGAGAACAGGGTTCACTACGCCTGCGTCCTGAACGAGCTCAAGCACGCCAACGGGAGAAGCGGCCTGGGTGCGGTGATGGGCTCGAAGAACCTTAAGGCCATCGCGGCCCGAGGCAGCGCCAGGCCCACCCTCTTCGATCCAGCGGGCGTCAGCGCGGCGAGGAAGAGGATACTGGGCAACTACCACAGGTCGCCCGGGGACATGCACGACCTGGGCACGGCGGGGGGAGTGCCCTTTCTGGACGCGAGGGGGATCCTGCCGACCAGGAACTTCCGGGAGGGCAGCTTCGAGGGGGCCCGGCAGATCAGCGGGCGCGCGATAGCCGACACCATCCTGATCAACCGTGGCAGCTGCTACGCTTGCCCCATCGCCTGCAAGCGCGAGGTGAGGGTAGAGAACGGCTCCTACAGCGTGGACCCGATCTACGGGGGGCCCGAGTACGAGACCGTCGGCTCCTTCGGGTCGGTCTGCGGCATCTCCGACCTGCCGGCGATCGCCAAGGCCAACGAGCTGTGCAACCGCTTCGGGCTGGACACCATATCCTGTGGCATGTCCATCGCCTTCGCGATGGAGGCCTTCGAGTCGGGGTACCTGAGTCAGAAGGACACCGATGGCATCGACCTTCGCTTCGGCAACGTGGAGGCGATGCTGAAGCTGATCCCCATGATCGCGGAGAGGCGCGGGATAGGAGACCTCCTGGCGGATGGATCTCTCGCGGCTGCTCGGAAGATCGGCGGGAGGGCCGAGGAGTTGGTGATGCACGCGAAGGGGCAGGAGTTCCCTATGCACGAGCCGAGGGGCAAGCGTGGGATGGGGCTGGGATACGCCGTGAGCCCGACTGGCGCCTGCCACATGGAGGGCGATCACGACACCGACTTCGAGGAAGAGGGATCGATCGGCGTGCAGATGCTAGATCCCCTTGGTATCCATCAGCCGCTGCCCGCCATCGACATGAGCCCGGCCAAGGTGCGGCAGTTCTACGCGTCCCAGCAGGTGTGGAACCTGTTCAACTCCATCGGCCTGTGCGATTTCGTGGGGGAGCCCATCGGTCCCCTCACCCTGCCGATGCTCTCGGACTACCTCTCCGCCGTGACTGGCTGGAGCACGAGCCTCTACGAGCTGATGGCGGTGGGGGAGCGGTCGGGGAACATGGCGAGGCTGTTCAACATTCGGGAGGGGTTCACGGAGGCGGACGACACGCTGCCCGAGAGGATGTTCCAGCCGCTGGAGAACGGGGCTCTTAAGGGCGTGGCCTTCGACCACGCCGAGTTCGATGCGACGAAGCGGCTCTACTACGAGATGGCCGGCTGGGATGGCGCCACCGGGGTCCCGACCCGTGGCAAGCTGGCCTCCCTCGACCTGCTCTGGGCCGTATAGTAGCGAAACCCCCGCACTCCCAGCACGACGGCATGGCGTGGACTCCGATAGGGTGCCATGCCATCATGCCGGCGAGGGAAAGCGATTGTAGGGGCGGCTCGCGAGCCGCCCCGTGCCGGTTGGCAACAATCGCGCTACCATGTAGACGGTTCCAGCCAATGGTCTGACCCGCCATCAACTGCTCACCTCGGATCAAGACCCTGCAGGGGCCGCGTGATGCCGCGCTCGCTTAGCGCTCTGCCGGCCCGCGGTCGGGTGAAACCTTGTAGGGGCCGGCGACTCTGCCGGCCCGCCATTCGTCGCGCTAGCGCCTTGCTACTCGTCATCTAGCATCTTGGAGCCGGCGTTGTCCCCGTGAACGCGAGCGAGCACAGCGCGTGACGCGAGCGGGCACAGCGTCACGCGGCCGGCGGTCGATGATGGAGCCGCCCGGGTTGAGGACAACCCAGGCTCCAAGGTATCAAATCACGAGTCCCGGACCACTGGTGCCCAGTCTCACGACGACCTATGTCACCTACCTGAACGACAAGTTTCCGGACGTCCGGACCATACCCTTCTAAGGCGGGCATCCGATACCAGAATCGGGCCTGACGCGAGACCCGGTTGGCCCATATCAGTCTGCGGACAACGTGGACGTTGCAGGAGGGCCATGGAGCAATGACCATGTATCGCTTCCTGGTCGTCATCGAGAAGGCAGATGCCAACTGCTCGGCCTATTCGCCCGACCTACCCGGCTGTGTCGCCACGGGTGAAACGCGGGAGGAAGCCGAGCGGAATATGTACGAGGCCCTCCAGATGCACGTGCAGGGATTGTTGGAGGATGGCCTGCCTGTCCCCACGTCGCAGTCCTTGGCCGAGTACGTCGCCATCCCGTAGGATCGCTACACGTCACCGCCGCCTGGGTCCCCCACCGCGTCGGTGGCCGCTGCAGTCAGCAATGAGGTTGCGAGGTCGGCTCGAGTCGGGTCAGGGGCGACCCGCCTCTACTGTACTTACAGCCCCTCCCCCACCTTCTTCGCTCCGCGGTCAGCCCGCTCGCGCACAGCTCCAACGCTAGTCCCCACAGCATCGCGTTCACCCACACGTCGTAGCCTGGAAGTGCCGCGGCGAGATAGCTCCTCGACAAACCGTGGGTATTGACATTTGCCGCACCCGAATTGACAATAGGCCGTAGACGATAGGTCCGGTGGAGGTGATCGGCCGGTGCCGTACAGGCGGGTTCGGGACCAGGGTATAACGTTCTACTTCAAGTACGACGACCAGCACCCCGAGCTCCTACATATCTATGTGCGGCACCTGACCAACATCGACGATGCACTGGACGTCTTCTTCGACCCCCAGCGCCATGACGACTGGGACGAGGAGCACCAGCGGTGGGAGTCCCGGACCACGTCCCATGCGCTGTACCGGTTCTGGTTGGAAGAGGGAAAGAAGATAGTTGTGATTACCTGTTTTCCGCTGTAGAGGGTGCCAAATGAACGCCAAGCGACGAGACTACAAGGAGTTGCCGGACGAGGAGTTGCCGCCCGAGGTGGACGCGAGGCTCCGCGGCATGATCGACCAGGCCGAACTCGAGATAGAGGAGACCAGGGTGAATTTCCGCTGGGGCAAGCTCCAGGTGGATACCGTTAAGCGAGCGGCGGCTCTGGCCGGGGTTCCGTACCAGACCTACATGAAGCAGGTCGTGTTCCGCCAGGCAGTGGCGGACCTCCGCGCTGCCGAGGGTGTGGTCAAGGCTTCCTAGCCCGCGTCTCATCCGCCGGTGCGGCCGTTGGCAGTCCGGGATCTCGGGGGTGGCGCAGCCATCGATGGCCGCACCTCCGAACCCGGCGACTGCTGCGCCGCGACCTACCCCACCGAGATCGCCAGCTCGGTCCCACCCCTACCTGGCGCCCCCATCACGAGACGGCCTGCCTCTGATGCCCGCGGGCCAAACGCAACACTACGAGGTTCGCTCGTTCCTGGCTAACGAGGGCGCTCCACTTCGGCGGCCGGCTGGTCGGAGGCGAATGAGCCGCGCTTGATGCCTCCGGCGGGCTCGTAGGTGGTGGTGATGACCCCTGTGGTGGAGGTCTTGATGTCGACAAGTCGGAGTCCGGCAGGTACGACGCCATCACCGAAGACCCGCTTCCCTCTTCCAAGCAGCACCGGGAAGATCATGAGGCGGTACTCGTCGACCAGGTCGTTGGCGATCAGCGTCTGGATGAGCCGCGAGCTGCCGAGGACCTGCAACTCCGGTCCATCCTCCTGCTTGAGACGGGTGATCTGCTCGACGACGTCCCCCTTGATCAGGACCGAGGGTGGCCAGTCGGCGCTCGGAAGGGTGGTGGAGACGACGTACTTGGTGGCGGCGTTCAGTGGGCCGGCACCCTCTTCCTCGGTGGCATGGGGCCAGTAGGCGGCGAAAATCTGATAGGTAATCCGGCCGAGGAGGAGGTCGAACGGTTTCGACATGGATTCGGCCATGATCTCGCTCATGTGGTCGTCCCAGTAGCCGGCCGTCCACCCCCCCTGGTCGAAGCCCCCGGAAGGGTCCTCCTCGGGTCCGCCGGGAGCCTGCATCACGCCGTCGATGGATATGAAGGTGCTGACGATGATCTTGCGCATTTGATTTGCTTCCTTGTTTTCGCGAATCCGTAGCTATGGGATCCGGGTGACCTTGCTGCCCGACTGCATTCTGCCTGAGCCTAAATTGGCTCGGGGCGGACGGGGTCACCTCCTGGTGACCCCCTCAGGCCGCCGCCAGGGCGGTACTGGCCACAAGCGAGGTGGCCTACGGGGACATCAGCGTCCAAGGTGGAAAGTGCGAGCAATTCTCGCGCCAGGGATTAGCTGCCACGGAATGGTTCAGGAGGGAGGGCAGATGGGGTTACAGTCGGGGAGCCGCCACGTCGGTAGGAAACTGGCGGCTCAGCAGGAGCTTCGCCCTCCCATCGTCCTCCCGAGCCCTCAGCGGCACTGCGACCCCAACGCTGAACCATGCCGCTGCCACGGCTTTCCGAGACTGTCCCGATACGGGTAAAGTCAGGAGGAGTTGAAGCCCCGCATGGAGATTTGGTAGGGCCTCGCCCTGTGCCATGGGCGCCTGCATGACGCCGTCCGCAGTCCCAGCGGAGTCGGGATCGCTCCTGTGACTGCATCGCGGCAATCTACGGGCTTGATATAATCACGTGGTGTGATTATCATGTGGTCACGTATGGAAGGAGGTGCCGCCGTGGCGACCAGGATAACCTCGACCGAACTGGACCGGGGGCTCGCCGACATCCTGAACCGGGTGGCTTACAGGGGTGAGGCCTTCATCATCGAGCGCGGCGGACGGGAGTTAGC
>JAJYKO010000382.1 GCA_021788565.1 Chloroflexota bacterium | reverse complement strand
CATGGCGCTGGCCGTCCCGAGCCACGTAGCCGTGAAGTTCCTGTCGGAGAGCGACCGGCAGGCTTTCCTCGGCGTTACCTTGAGAGAGATCGAGCTACCCGCAGTGATCGCACAGCCGCTGGGGGTCTCGACCGATCAGGGACTGATGGTGTTTGAACTGAAGGAGAACGGCCCCGCCGAGCGGGCAGGGGTGCTGCCGGGCGACCTGCTGATCGCGCTGGACGGGCGCGTTGTGACCGGCAGCAACGACCTCGCCGGTCGCCTGTCGCGTCTGCGGCCTGGAGGGAGCACGCGCCTCACGGTGCTTCGTGGCGGCAAGCTCCTGGATATCACCGCTGTTCCAGAGGAGCGGGAGAGGCAGCGCCTGGCGGCGTAAAGTGCGGCTGAGTCTGATGGGGAGGGCGAGCCTCCCGGCGAGCCGCCTCGTTGCGGCCCACCGACGTGTCCCCGCGGAACGGGCATGCACATGTGTCGGCGGGGGTCCTGCACGACGTGGCGGCTCAGCAGGAGCTTCGCCCTCCCCTTTCCTTCGCCCTCCCACTGCTTCTTTGTTCTCTCCCTTCTCCTCTTCCGGCCTGCCAAAATCGGCGCTTCTGAACTGATATTGAGGTATTGATTAATATTTCCAATTAACCACTTGACATCTCTTATCTCACGCTGTAGGATACCCCCGTCGCGAAGGAGGTGCCCCTGATGAGAAAGATCCTGGAGTCCTGCCCGACCTGCGGCGGCTCCCTCACCATCACCGAGGTGCGCTGTGAGCGCTGTGGAACCGAAGTGCGCAGTCAGTATCAACCGTGCCCGTTCTGCCGCCTCACTCCGGAGCAGATGAACTTCGCCATGCTGTTCGTGCAGAGCCGTGGCAACCTGAGCGACCTCGAGAAGGCCCTGGGCGTCTCCTACCCGACGATCCGTGGCAAGCTGGATGAGATCATCAAGGTCGTTTCGACCCCTCGGTCGCCGGAAGCGTCGATTACTCCAGCATCCCCTGCACCGATCCAGGTCGCGCCCGTGGCAGACCCGGAAAAGGACCGACGACGCGAGATCCTGAACCGGGTGGCCAGCGGCAAGCTGAACGCTGCCGATGCGCTGGCTGCTCTGCGCGGTGAGGAGAAGCGAGATGTCTAGCTTCCGGCAAGAACTCCCAGCTGAGGGGGCGACCAAGATCGACGTCGAGCTCTGGAGGGGCAATATCGTGGTTCGATCTGCCCCGCCCGGGGAGCCCGGTGCTCTGGAGTCCGATTGGGAACTGGACGTCAGGGCCGCTGGCGGCGCAGTTCGCGCGAGGCAGCCTCTCGACGTCAAGCGTCCTCTGGACCTTGCAGACCTGATCGGGGAGCAGCAGGTGCGGATCGAGATCGAGGGCGTGGTGCTCCTCGACAAGCAGATCCGCCATGGTGGGGGCGACGTGGAGATCGTTCTCCCATCGTGTGCGAGCGAGGTCAGGCTCAGGACCGCTCGCGGGCATATCTATCTGGAGGGGATAGGGGCGACCTCCGAGGCATATACGGGCAGGGGAAACGTGGTGCTGTCCGGTGGTCGCGGTTCGGCCGCGGTGGGCACGGGAGTGGGCGACGTCAAGGCGTCCAGCTGGCAGGGCCCCCTCCACATCCGCACCGGCAAGGGAAATCTGGAGTTGCGGGAAGTCCTGGGAGACCTGGAGGCGAAGACCGGCAAGGGAGAGGTCAGGATAGAAGGAGCGCGCGCGCGAGCCGACATTCATACCGGCCACGGCAACCTGGTGGCGAGCCGGCTTCGCGGCGACGCCAGCCTCTCCACGGGGCATGGCGACCTGGTGGCCATCGACCTAGACGGGGCTCGGCTGGAGGGGTTCACCGGCCACGGAAACATTACCGTTGGAGGCAGCGTCACCGGGGCGAAGGTCAGGACCGGGCACGGAGATGTCATCTGCCGGCTCGGGGCTGCCGAAGGCGACTGCGAAATACGCACGGGCCGCGGCAATATCATCCTGGACCTCGAATCGGGCGTGACTGCCAGGATCGATGCCTCGACACGCCACGGCGGCATAGATAGCAACCTTCCGCTCGTCAAAGTGGGGACGTCGGGCCCGGAGGGTATCTTCGGTCAGCGGTTGGTCGGAACGGCAACGGGGCAAGGCCCGGTCGTGAAGATCAACCTGAACGCCAGGGCGGGGGACATTCGCATATTCCGGCGAGCAGAGAGGCCCGCGAGCGGCGCGCCGGTTCCTGACAGGGAGCGAGGCGGAATTAAGCCGGATCTGCGCCTAGACGGCGCCGAGCCCATGACGGCTGGGCTCGCACCTGCCCCTGACGAGGGCGCTGTCCATACGTCTGATGCCACGCCGGCTGACGTGGAGGGAGTAGCAGTCGCCGATTCTCAGGTTGACCAGCCGCGGAGCTTCGAGATGGAGATCCTCGGGGCGGTCAGTCGAGGTGAACTATCAGTGGATGAGGCGATGGTGCTGCTTGAAACAGCCAGAAGAGACACTGGGAGTGAGACGTGGCCAGCGAGATGAGCGGCATCCGCAGACCCGGCCGCACGATGCCGCTGCGCTGTTCATGCGGGAGCACCTTCGCTCAGCTTCGCGAGGACGGCGCCGTGGTCATCGTCTCCCGGCACCACGGCCAGAAGTGCGTTAACGTGCTGACGCTGGAGGATCTGATGAAGCTGCAGAAGGAGGCGCGCGTCAATAGGTAGGGGCGGGGTCTCCCATATTTGTTCCAGCTATTTCGTTTGCGGCTAGAGCGGCCCTCACCCGCCCTCGCTTCGCTTCGTGCCTTGACGGCACGCTCGCTACCGTCAAGTCTCCCAGAGGGAGAGGCGTCATCCGGGCACCCTCCCTGTAGATGGGAGAGGCGTTCTGCAGGCACCCTCTCCCTCTGGGAGAGGCGCGACGCGGCGACCTGCTAGCGTCGCGGGGTGAGGGTGATGCCCACCAGCGAATGCTAACGAACGCGTTTCGTAGCGCCCTGTTGCGCCCACCGGTCCACGACCGGCTGGGCGCTTTTCTATATCTGGGAGAAGAAGAGATGAACGAAATATCTAGAAACCTCAGACTCGACGTATCCTCCGAGGCCTCGCGGATCCAGATTCGGTGGCTGGAGGAGTTGGACCGAACGGACCTGCCCGAGGTGGGCGGCAAGGGGGCGAACTTGGGCGAACTGCTCCACGCCGGCCTACCCGTGCCGCCAGGATTCGTGGTACCCGCGGCCGCGTACAGGCTGCATCTGGACGGCGAAGGGCTCACGGAGCACGTCGCCAGCAGGCTCATCGGTGTTCCGATGCAGGACGTCGACTCGGTCACCGAAGCCAGCCTGGAGATCATGGGCTGGATCGACGAAGCGCCGGTGCCGGATCAGGTGAGCGCGGCCGTGAGGCATGCGTATCACGCTCTCGTCGGACGCATGAGTGCAAGAAACGGCGTCGGCTCCGACTTCCCCGTCGCCGTTCGCTCCAGCGCCACGGCCGAGGACCTGCCGACCGCGTCCTTCGCGGGTCAACAGGAGAGCTACCTCAACGTGCGCGGCGCGGAGGACGTGTTACGGGCCGTCAGGTCGTGCTGGGCCAGCCTCTGGACGCCTCAGGCTATCTCCTACAGGGAGAGCATGGGCTTCGACCACACGAAGATAGAACTGGCCGTGGTAGTTCAGGCTATGGTGCCGGCCGACGTGGCCGGCGTCATGTTCACGGCAAACCCGGTGTCGGGCGATCGGGACGAGATCCTGATCAGCGCCAGCTACGGTCTGGGAGAAACGGTTGTGAGCGGCACGGTAACCCCGGACACGTACGTACTCACCACGAGTGGTGTCGTTCGGCGAAGGACCATGGGCAGCAAGGAGCGCCGAGTGGTCCCAAACGGTATCGGTACCTCGACGGAGACGGTGCCGGCGGTCGATCGAAACCGTTACTGCCTGACAGACGACGAGCTGGCTTCGCTGGCAGGGCTGGCCAGGCGAGTACAGTCGCGCTACGGTGCCCCGCAGGACACCGAGTGGGCACTGCGCAACGGCAAGATCTACCTGGTGCAGGCTCGTCCCATCACCACCGCCCTCACCGCAGCCGGTCCCGTGCCCGGAACTGTCCAGCCGGCATCGGGCACTTCTGAGGTCGTCGTTCCGGACGAGGAGCCGCTCAACCGCGGTGCATCAGGTCTAGCTCGTCACACCGTGCAAAGCCTGATCGAGTACTGGCCGGAGCCGCCCGCGCCTCTGGACGTCTCGTACTACTGTGAGTGCAGCCCGGGTATGGACCAGTTCTTCGAGGAGTTGGGTGCACAGCCGGCCGAGACCTCGCGTCAGCCGGTAGAGCGAAGCGACGGACGGATAGCGGTTCGCCTGGGCTTCCCCGGGCTGACTCCCTCGATCATCTGGCGGCTTCCGCCGCGCATCATGGAGCGGCTGCGGAGCGATCCAATGGACCGCTGGAGGATTGTGGATGCCGAGATGTCGTCCGCCCGACAGCGGTGGCAGGCAGCCGAGGATGCCGCGCAGGACGGTCCCGCGCTGGCGCTCCTCGTAGCCCAGGAGATGAGGGACTTCGCATATCTGCTCGATCGGCGCTTCGGCGCCGTCTTCCTATCCGGCCTCGTGCACTTCCTCATGGTGAAGCTGTGGGCACGGGTGGCCGGCGGGAAAGCACATGCCGCCGATTTTGAGGACCGCCTCATGCGGGGGATTCCGTTCCGCACGCAGTTGCAGAACCAGGCCGTCGCGCGCCTGGCGAAGGTGGCTGGAGCACGTGGCAAGGAGAGTCCCGAGTTCAGGAGCGCCCTGGCCGGCTTCATGGTTGAATGGGGAAGCCTCCCATCCCGCGGCATGGTCTCCATGCCAAGCACCCCGACTTGGAGCGAGGACCCGAGCCAGGTGATGAGCCTGGTAGACGCCCTGCTGTCCGACCCCGCTGCTCCTTCATCAGAGGAGACCTTTCGCATGCAGGAAGAGGACTACCTGGCGGCGAGAGAACAGGTGGGGAAGGCGCTGTGGGGGTTCCTGCGCGGGGTGTATCGCACCAATCTGGATCGCGCCCGCAACGGCACCATCGCTCGCGAGGACAGCCTGTTCCGGATGCAGACTCTGACGGCGTTCATCCGCCACACCGTGCTTAAGCTGGGCGACCAGCTGGTCAAAGACGCTGTGCTGGACAAGCCGGACGACATCTTCTTCGTGCTACTCGACGAACTGCTGCCGGCGGCTGAGGGGAAACTTGTGCTACGGGACCGAATTGCCCGCCGCAAGGACGCGTACGCCAGGGTGGTCGCCGCTCACGAGCGCGGCCAGCACTGGGCGGTCACCACCGGAACCGTCTCCGCCGAGGAAGCCAAAGGCAAGAAGCCCAAGACGGAGGGGCAGACGGCAGATGGGAACGGCATCGTAGGGCAGTCTGCCAGCAGGGGGGAGGTCACCGGCTCGGTTCGCGTGGTGCACGGCCCGGAGGAGTTCGGCAAGATGCAGAAGGGAGACGTGCTGGTGGCCCCGTTCACCGCGCCGATGTGGACTCCCCTGTTCCGTCTGGCATCGGCGGTCGTGACGGACATCGGCAGTCCGTTCTCGCACGCGGCGATAGTGGCCCGTGAGTATGGCATTCCGGCGGTGGTGGCGACAGAGAACGCGACGGCACTGCTGTCCGATGGGCAGCGTGTTCGTGTAGACGGCACCCTCGGCGTAGTCACCATTCTCGAACCCATCACCGGGCCCTGACTGTGGCTATTCAAACCACGGAGACACGGAGAACACAGAAATCGTAGGAGCCGTCTCCGTGGCCTCTGTGTCTCCGTGGTGCACGGGTCGGGAGGCGGGCAGAAGCGGTTACAACCGGGAAGGGGGCGTGAGTCTGCACTCGCTCGCCTCACGCCCGGACGAGCCGCCACGTAGGTAAGAAACAGGCGGCTCAGCAGGAGCTTCGCCCTCCCGCGGACCGCAAGCCGAAAGGAGATTGTCACGCAGAGTATGCACGCTCTCAGAGAGGCGTTCGCGCCTCTGCATAACCGCAACTTTTCGCTCTATCTGGGTTGCCAGACGATATCGCTCGTCGGCACCGGATGCAGCTTACCGCCCAGTCGTGGGTCGTGTGGCAGTTGACCC
>JAJYKO010000381.1 GCA_021788565.1 Chloroflexota bacterium | reverse complement strand
AGCAGTAATGAGTGACGAGTAATGAGTGCTGAGTAGGAAGGCCGCTCATTACTCATTACTCGATTCAGCCTTCGCCGGCGGAGAAGCCCGGTTCCGTCATGGCCTCGGGATTCAGCAGGCGATCGAGCTCCTCTTCCGAGAGGCCGGTGCGTTCCCGCGCCACTTCACGAATGGTACGGCCGCTCTTGAACGCCTCCTTGGAGATCTCTGCGGCGGCATCATAACCGATAGCTGGGACCAGGGCAGTGGCTATAGCTAGCCCCTTCTCCACCATTTCTGGCCCCCTGTCGGTTGCCTTGAGTCCCTTGATAGCCTTCTCGGTGAAGTTGCGCACAGCGGCGGCCAAGAGCCATATGGACTGCAGCAGGTTGTGGGCTGTAACGGGAAGCATCACGTTCAGCTCGAAGTTGCCGGACATGCCCGCGATAGTGACCGTCGTATTGTTGCCCATGACCTGGGCACACACCATGGTTAGCGCCTCGGCGATCACCGGGTTGACCTTACCAGGCATGATAGAGCTGCCGGGCTGCACCTCTGGTAGCGCCAGTTCGCCCAGTCCGGCTCGGGGACCGGACGAGAGCCACCTCACGTCGTTGGCGATCTTCATGAGGGAGACGGCCGTCGTGTTCAGGGTGCCATGGGCCTGCACCACGGCATCGATGGTGCTCTGCGCCTGAAAGTGGTTGTTCGTTTCCTGGATGGGGAGGCCCGTGATCTCTGCCAGGCGCCGGCAGACCCGCTCGGCGAACTCCGGATGGGTGTTGATCCCAGTTCCCACCGCGGTGCCGCCCAGCGCGACCTCCGACAACTCTTTGCTGGTCTGCCCCAGGCGTCCGATCGCACGCTCAACCTGGCCCGCGTATCCCTGGAACTCCTGTCCGAGGCGAATGGGTGTGGCGTCCTGGAGGTGGGTCCTGCCGGTCTTCACGATAGTCATGAAGTCCGTGGCTTTCTGACTAAGGGCATCCCGCAAGCCGGACAGCGCCGGGATGAGCTCCTCTTGGATACCCATCAGGGCGGAGAGGTGAATGGCGGTCGGGATCACGTCGTTCGAGGATTGCCCGCGGTTCACGTGGTCGTTCGGGTGAACAGGTTTCCTGGACCCTTTCTCGCCGCCTAGTATCTCGATGGCTCTGTTGGCGATGACCTCGTTCGCGTTCATGTTCGTGGACGTGCCGGACCCGGTCTGGTAGATGTCCAGGACGAACTGCTCGTCCAGCTTCCCGTCGGCCACCTCACGTGCTGCCTGGACCACGGCATTTCCGATCCTGGTGTCGAGAAGCCCCAGCTCCATGTTGGTCTCCGCCGCGGCCAGCTTGATCAGCCCGAGAGCCCGAATGAAGCGTCGGGAGAACCTGATACCGCTTATGGGGAAGTTTTGGACCGCTCGCATCGTCTGGGCGCCGTAGTAGGCATCCGCGGGCACCACCATCTCGCCCATTGAATCGCGTTCAGTACGAGTGCCCTCCATCATCGCATCTGCTCCTGACGAGAATAGACATGTGACACAATACCTGCTTCATGCAGGTCTCGGGCCGTGCTGAAGTAGGCCTTATTCCCCGAATAGCTGGCGCTGGAGCTGATCTATCTCGCCGGCGCGACGCGCTGTCTCCTGGCTGTCGGCTTGCAGGGTCAGCTTCACCACCTGCTTCTCCACTGTGCCCCGTGGAAGCTGTTCGGCATCTATCACCAACTGCTGACCGTCGTCGAAGACCAGTACGGCCAACTTCGCGCCATCTTCTCTGGTTTCAAGGCGGTCCACTGTGGCCCGTAGAATCGGCTTGGCGCCCATCGATCAATTCTCACCCTTCTGGGTGATCACCTTGTATCCTTTGCCGTCGATGGCAACCTCGATAGTGCCGTTGAGGTCGGTTCTATACACAGTGGTCGACCGCTTCCTAAGGCGCTGGAGAAGCTGACGGCTAGGATGCCCGTAGGAGTTTCCTGCTCCAACCGATATGAGGCCTACCTGCGGCTGCACCGCATCCAGGAACCGCGTGCTGGAGCTGGACTCACTGCCGTGATGCCCCACTTTGAGTATCTGACTTCGGAGATTGTCACCGTGAGCCAGCAGCCTATCCTCACCTGCCTGGCCGATATCGGCGGCCAGAAGCGCAGACACTCCCTCGTAGGTCAGCCGCAGGACGACCCCGTTGTCATTCGTTGGCGAGCCGCCGGTGGTGAGCAGCGGGTCTTCCGGGCCGAGTATCTGGACCTGGGCTCCTGCTCCAAGGTCGATGCCGGAACGCCCGCGCCTGGCTTTGATAGCGCTGATGCCCTTGCTATGTACACTCTGTAGCGTGCGCAAATAGCTCTGGTTCGTCTCGCCGGGCTGCGCGGAATCTACGAAGGTCGAGATCGGAATCCCATCCAGCAGAGCCGGCATACCCCCCACGTGGTCCTGGTCGGGGTGTGTAAGCACCAGGTTGTCCAGGGAGGTAACACCCTGCTTTCTCAGATACGGCAGGATCACGCGCTGAGCGTCGGCGGCTTCGTTGCCCGCGTCCACCAGCATGGTTCGGCCGGCGGGTGTCTTGACGAAGATGCTGTCGGCCTGCCCGACGTCGAGGACCGTGAGTAGCAGTTGGGATCCCGCGGAGGGAGTAGGGGTAGGGCCGCGGCCCGGCGCTGCGAACCAGAAGATGGCGCCTGCCAGGATCAGCAGGGCCAGCACGACTACCAGTGGTAAGGAGCGCCTGTGTCGCATCTTTGCGTCAAGCCTCCACCCGAAAGAGTGCTTGAAGGCCGTCTCCGACAAGATTGATGGCGAGCGCAGTTAGTAGGATCAGGCCGCCTGGGAACAGCGCCACCCACCATGCACCGGACAGTATAGCAGCCTGGGCGTCGCTAAGCATGTTGCCCCAGCTTGGCTGCGTGATCGGAAGCCCAAGGCCGAGAAAGCTGAGGGCAGACTCCATCAGTAGCGCATCGGCGACACCCAGGGCGTACAGGACGGTAACCTGGTCGAGCAGGTTGGGTAGGATGTGGCGAAAGACTATCCTGACGCCCGAACAGCCGAGGGAGCGAGCGGCGAGGACGAATTCTCGCTCCTTGAGGCTGAGAGTGGTAGCGCGAACCACCCGCGCTACCAGCATCCATCCCACAAGCGACACCATCAGGATTACGTTCGGAAGCCCCGGACCCAGAAGGCTCTGAATGGCGATGAGCAGGAAGAAAGCGGGCATCGCGATGGAGGCATCGACCAGGCGGCAGATAGCAGCATCTATCCATCCGCCGCTGTATGCTGCGACGAGTCCCAGTATCAGCCCCATCACCGCCGCTGTTGCTGCGGCGGTCACACCGACAGACAGGGAAACCCTGGCGCCGTACGCCGCCATCTTCAGGAGGTCGCGGCCCATGAGGTCTGTGCCAAGGATGTGCTGCTGGCTCGGTGGAAGTGCCATATTCGCGAGATCTATCCTGGACGGGTCGCCGGGGAAAAGGGCGGGAGCAAGCAATGCGGCGGCCGCGAGCGAAAGCAGGAAAGCCGCGGAGGCAGCGGAAAGCGGGTCAATGTCCGATCTCGTCAATCGTCCCTCACCCCCTATCTCCGCGCCGGATGCGCGGGTCGGCCGCTGCGGAGGCGAGGTCCGCAAGTAGGCTGCCTCCCATAGCCATCGCCGCGATGATCAGTACCTCACCCATGATGATGGGGTAGTTTCGCTGAAGGGCTGCCTCGATCACGAGCCGTCCCATGCCGGGCCAGGCGAAAACGGTCTCAACGATGACTGTTCCGCTTAGCAGCCCTGGAATTGAGATGCCTAGCAGCGCGAAGACTGGGGAGACAGCGTTTCTCAAGACGTGGCGTAGCTCGATCGTGGCCCGGCTGAGGCCCTTGGCCTGGGCGGTCCGAACGTAGTCTTGAGCGGCAGCGGTGAGTACAGAGGCTCGTGTCACCCGGGCAAACCGTGCAGCATTGCCGGCGGCGAGTACGAGGGCGGGCAGGACGAGATGACGCAGAGAGTCCCAGATCCCACCGTCGACTGCCGGATTTCGAGAGCCGCCGGACGGGAGCCATCCCAGATGCATCGAGAAGACCAGGATAGCCAGGATGCCGAGCCAGAAGGGCGGCGTGGAGTAGACGGTCGTAGTGAGCAGCCTGATCAGTCGATCGAGCCACGCGGACTTCGTACGCGCCGAGAGTAATCCTAGGGCGACGCCGACGATGGTCGCGATCAGCAACGCCGACACGGCCAGTTCCAGGGTAGTCGGAATTCGCTCCGCTATCACCGACAGCACCGGCCGCCCGTCTACGTAGGAGCGTCCCAGGTCGCCGGTAGCCGTGTTGGAGAGCCATCGGAGGTACTGGAGGTATGGTGGAGCGTCGAGTCCCCACCTATCCCTGACTTGAGCCATGTCTTTCGCGGAGGAGTTGGGACCGTAGAGGAGGGCACCGGGGTCGCCTGGCGCCAGCCGGAGCAGAGCGAAAGCGACGACGCTGACCAGGAAGAGCAGTAGCAGCGACTGTGCGATTCGAGAGAGAGCTAACCTGGCCATGGTCGCTCCACCCGTCTCACTTCCATTTCCACTCGTTTGCGTCCCAGAACAGGTTTGTGGGGGATGGTCGCACTCCCATGATACCAGGCTTGAAGGCGTAGATGCTCTTGGGATAGAAGAGGCTGATTTGGGGCAGATCCTCGGCCATTGTCCTCTGCACCTCGAAGTAGGCCTGACGCCGCGCCTCTAGGTCTGTCGTCGCCAATCCCGTGTTGAGCAGGTCATCCACTTTGGGGTTCCTGTAGTTGAGGAAGTTCTGGCCGCTTGTGATCGAGTTCGAGTGGAATCGGCGTGACATGTCCGGGTCGATCTGGACCGCACTCTGGAGGAGGGCTGCGTCGAAATCTCCCTTCAGCACTCGCTGAGACACGAAGCTGTTCCGCTCCTGTGTGGATGCGTTCACGTCGAGCCCGAGATCTGCCCAGTTCTGCCTAACCGCGAGCATTACCTGTTCGAGGTCCTTGTTGCCGGCGTACGTCATCAGCGTCAACCGGAAGCGCCGGCCGTCCTTCACTAGCACTCCGTCAGGGCCGGGTTGCCAGCCGGCATCTGCCAGCAGGGCCTTCGCTTTGGCCGGGTCGTATTCGTATGTGGGAACGCTGGGGTTGTAGGCCCAGGTGTTGGGGAGGATGTCGGAGGTGGACGACACCGCTGCGCCCTGCATCACCTTGCCGATTAGCGCGCGGGTGTCGATCCCGTAAGCCAGCGCCTGCCTTACTCTGACGTCCGAGAAGAGCGGATTCTTGAGTTGGAGGCTAATCTGGGTGTTGCCTCCCAGTGTCTCGTACAGAGTCATCTTGCCACTGGTCTGGATGGCTGCCACATTTCGAACGTTCAGCACGGGAGCGGCGTCAACCTCGCCGCTGATAGTCTGCAGCGAGAGCGCGCTACCATCCGGCACGACCTTCCAGATCAGTTGATCTATGCTGGGGACGGTGCCGAAATAGTTGGGGTTTCGCTTGAGCACCACGCTTTCACCCTGCTTCCAGCTGTCGAAAATAAAGGGGCCAGTGCCAACGGGATGCTGATTGAAGGACGTGGTGGCGAGGTCCTGGCCCTGCAAGAGGTGCTTTGGAGCTATCCCCAGCGTGAGCTTGGATAGCAGAGAGGCATCTGGCCTGGAAAGGCGGAACCGAACGGTGTACGGATCGACCACGTCTACCCGCTGTATCGCTGCATAATCTGACTTGGACACCGTGGGCTTGGAATTGGGGTCGAGCACCGTGTCGTAAGTGAATTGGACGTCTTCGGCGGTGAACTCCACGCCATCGTGCCACCGAACCCCATGGCGCAGGGCGAACGTCCACTCCTCGCCGTCAGGCGAGATTTCCCAGTTGGTTGCGAGGTCTGAACGGATCTGGGACTTGTCGTCTGCCGAGACGAGCCCGTCGAAGATCATCTCGATCATGGACCTGGAGACTAGGTCCGGCGCGGTGATGGGATTGAGAGTGTTTGGCTGGTTTGGGGTACCATAGACAATTACGTTCGGCCTGACCGGGGCCTGAGGGGCACATCCCCAGGTGATTATGGAGAGCGAGAAGGCAACGAACAGGAATATCGAGAAGATC
>JAJYKO010000380.1 GCA_021788565.1 Chloroflexota bacterium | reverse complement strand
TCCGATCTCACGACCTCGGGATCTGGCTGGAAGCCCGTCTCCTCGGCGGCCCGCACCTCCACCACGGATGCCCCGGCAACCCGGCACGCTCGCGCATACTCCCCGAAGGCCGGACCCACGACGAGAGCCCGGTCCTCGGGCTCCAGGTAGGCCGACGCCAGCTGGTATATGAGATCCACGGAGCCGTTCCCAACCGCCACCCAGGAGAAGTCCACCTGGAGGGTTTGCGCCAGGGCGTGTCGCAACTCGAGGGCCTCGTCGTCCGGGTAGCGAGAGAGGTCCACGCTCCGCAGGGCTTCCATCACCTTCAGGGATGTGCCCAGCGGGTTGCAGCTGGCGCTGAAGTCCAACACGCCTTTCCCCGGCAGCCCCCTCTCGATCCGCTCGCGGTAGGAGAGGGAGCCGTGGGGGCAGGGCGGGACCTGCCGGAGATGCGGCCTCGGCCTAATCGTCACGCTTCTGCCTCTCCGATATCAGGAGAACGCCGAGGATGGCGGCGGCAAGGCCGGCGGTCACCATCCGCCTGGCTCTGGCCACGTCCGCTGCGCGCGGGGGCCGCCCCTCCGGATTGAGGACGTAGTGGCCCACCTTCTCCAGCCGCAGCCCCAGCGCTCCGGCAGCGGCGGCCATGGGCCAGCCGGCGTTGGGACTCGCGGTGCGCGAGGAATCCCTGAAGGCCGTGCGCCAGGCGTCAGCCGGGGACTCCCCGGCCATCCAGCCAGCGGCAGCCAGGGCCAGGGCCGTCAACCGTGACGGGACGACGTTGAGGAGGTCGTCCAGCCGCGCCGCGGTCTTTCCGAGGTACTCATACCGCCCGCGGTAGCCCAGCATCGCGTCCAGCGTGTTGGCCATCCGATATACGTAGGCACCCGGCAGGCCGAAGACCGCGTAGTACAGGAGGGGAGCCACCACCGAGTCCGAGGCGTTCTCCGCAAGCGACTCCACTGCCGCCGCGGCCACCCCCGTCTCGTCGAGGGACTGCACGTCCCGGCTCACTATCCGTCCCACAGCCTTCCGGGCCCCGGGCAGGTCTCCGCTCTCCAGCTCTCGCTCCACAGGACGCACGTGCTGGAACAGCGCGCGTATGGCGAAGACCGGCTTCAGCAGGAGGGCGGTGGCGAGGAGGCCGGCAACCCCCTTAGGAAGGAAGCGCCCCACCAGCCACGCCGGGACGGCGGCAGCGGCGAGACAGAACGCCTCAGCCCAGGCACCGTAGGAGAACTGCCTCCAGGCGCCTTCCCTGGGTGCGGCTTGCTCCAGTCTGCTCACCAGCCTTCCCATCCAGACCACCGGGTGCCACCGCTCGTCCGGCTCCCCCATCAGCAGGTCCAGCCCGATGGCCAGCAATATCACCTTCGTGCGATTCACGTAATGGTCTCTCCATCTTGGGGTGCGGCGCGTCAGCGCCGCTTTATTGGGCGCGATTCAGGACCAGGGGCGCGTTAGCGCCGTTCGTGGGAACACCACAGGTCAGCCTCCTCGTTCCCAAGCGGGGCGGCGCTGACGCGCCTCGCACCAAGGAGCGGGACGAAAGCGGTGCTTACGCACACGCACTCCAAACGGGTGCTCCTACTTCATGAGGGCAACGCTGGCCACCAGCACCAGGACCTCCACCAACTGACCCACGGCTCCACAGCTGTCGCCAGTGATACCACCCAGTTTCGCCACCATCAGCCGGCCCACCAGCAGCACCATCGCCCCGCTCAATACCACCATGACCCCGCCGACCCAGCCTGAGATCTCCACCGCGATGGCGACGGCCAGCACCGTTGCGGCGGCCACATGCACCCGACGAAGCTGCGGCTTCAATCCCGCCGCTAGCCCCGTCGGGCCCGCGGCTGGGAAGAACCACATGATCGCCGCCATCGCCCACCGAGAGAGGGCCACGGCGATAATCAAGGCCTCCGTCCTGCCAGCACCAGATAGCGAGGCCAGGCTCCCGTACTCCATGAGCAGCGCCGACACGGCGGCCGCGATTCCGAAACTCCCCACACGGCTATCCTTCATGATGGCTCGGCGGCTCTCCGGGTCTTTTCCGCCGAAGACTCCGTCGAAGCTGTCCATGAACCCGTCCAGGTGAAGGGCTCCGGTCACGGCCAGCAGGGCCGCCAGCAGCAGCGCTGCTTCCACACCCGGGGGAAACCAGGGGCTCAGCAGGCGGTCCAGCCCGGCCAGGCAGAGTCCGATAAAAGCCCCCGCCAGGGGAAAGCAGGCCATGGCCCATCCCATGGAGAGCCGGCCCGGGGAGCGAGGCACTGGAACAGGAAGCACGGTCAGGAAACTGAGGGCCGAAAACGGTCCGGCCAGCAGCTGCATCGCCAGGCCCGCCGTTTCCCCCTGCCGTTCGGGTGTCTCCACAGCGCTCATCTCCCCTTCCCGCCGGTCGCGATCGAGGTCGGCGCGGTACGTCGAACACCAGGTGGCAGGGCCGCGAGGAGCGTCGCCTTCTGACCGGGATCGTCCTTGATGATGAGGGGAAAGGTGGAAGCAACCGACGCGGCGGCCGTGGGCGACGCCGCTGTTGAGACAGTAGGCGCCGCAGTTGGCTGGGGGGAAGCAGCCGGGCCCCAGGAGCAGGCCACAGAGACCGGGGCCATGACGGCCAACACAACCGGGGCAACCAGTCGCACGCTACACCTCCTCGGGTGATTCTCCCGTGCCGCGTCCCCGGAGGTGGAGGAAAAACGAAACCCCTTGCCTCTTCGAGTCGATGACAAGGGGACGGGCCCGTATGGCCAGCCTGCCTGTGCCCTCTCTCACGGAGGTCCGCAGCACCAGGGCAGCGGCAGGTTCCTGGCTTCCGACGTCACCATCGGTCACAGTTGCGGGACAGCGCCGGCCCTACACCGGACTTCCCATTTCAGCCCCGCCTTTCGGCAAGGACACCGCCACCCGTATGCAGTTGTGGGTCACTGTATCAGCCCGCCGAGAGGGATGTCAAGGAGATTGATGGGGGGATGGGGGCGAGCGATCTCGGTGATGAGCAGGTAGAGGCGGCACCCGTGATCCTCGCATCGGCGAAATTCGAAATGCTCGTAAAATGCTCGAGCGTTACTGTCCTTCGTGTCTACCACGACGGCCATAATGCCGATCCGCCGACTCAACTCGAAGCAGTCCCACAACGCGTGCAGCAGCAGGGAGCCACCGGCGCCGTTGTCCTGGTACTGACTGCCAACCTCCAACCAGGCAGCCTGGGATATTCCATGTCAGTCTCTGACAACCGAAGAAGGCCAAGGGCATGGCATTGGCCGCCCGCTGCATTGAATCAGAGAATTTTGGGGGCTGTGGCGGCATGCCAGGCCTGCCGCGCGGATTGACATGAGCGGTAACTTGGTCCCACAATCCTGGAGCCGGCGTTGTCCCCGTGAACGCGAGCGAGCACACTGTCCAAGCAGCGGTCGATTGATCCCACACTAGGCATTAAAGCACGGTGGTGCAGCGACATGAACACGCAGAACTTCATGGGATATGAGCGCCCGGACGGCGGAGTCGGGGTGCGAAACCATCTGGCGGTGATCTCCTCAGTAGGGTGCGCCAACGAGACGACGCGCCGGATATCCCAGGAGATCGGCGGCGCACCGGTGATGCACAGCCAGGGGTGCGGCCAGCTGGTCTCGGACCTGGCGCAGGTACGGCGCGTTCTGGGCGGACTCGGGGCTAACCCCAACGTGGGGGCCGTCCTGGTGGTGGGCCTCGGTTGCGAGGGGGTGCCGCCCCGGGACCTGGCAGACGACATCGCTCGCTCGGGCAAGCCCGTGGAAGTGGTGGTGCTGCAGGAGGCCGGGGGCTTCACGCGCGCCGTCGAGCAAGGGATCGAGATGGGCAACAAGCTGAAGGCCCTGATCGCAGGACAGCAGCGCCGGGAAGTCGACGTCTCGAGGCTGACCATCGGGATCAAGTGCGGGGCTTCGGACGCCACCTCGGGCATCATCGCCAACCCCGCCACCGGCCTGGCCGCCGACCTGCTGATTGGAGCCGGTGGCACTTCGATCTTCTGCGAGACCACCGAATTGATGGGAGCTGAGCACCTGATATCGGACCGCGCCGTCACGCCGGAGGTGGGGCAGCGGCTGTGCGAAACCGTTTACCGGCTGGAAAGAGAGGTGATCCGCTACGGCTCCGACATGCGTGGAGGCCAGCCGTCGCCGGGGAACATGGCGGGCGGGATCAGCACTATAGAGGAGAAGTCGCTGGGCGCGGTGTGCAAGGCGGGTATGTCCACCCTGCAGAACGTGGTGGACTACGGCGAGCGCCCGACCGGCAGAGGGTTGTTCTTCATGGACTCGCCTGGGCGGGAGATGGAGGTGCTCGCGGGCCTGGCCGCGGCTGGCGCCCAGGTGATCCTCTTCACCACGGGAAGGGGAGCCCCGCAGGGCTTTGCCCTGGCCCCGGTGATCAAGATCTCCGCCAACGCCCGCACATGTAGCTTCCTGAGGGAACACATCGACGTGGACATCTCCGCTGCGATGGACGGCTCCCTGCGGCTGCCCGAGGCGGCGGAGAAGCTCTACCGCCACACGCTCGCCGTGGCCTCCGGCGAGATCACGAAGGCGGAGATCCTCGGATACACCGAGACTATGAACATATTCACGCGTGGGCCGGTGATCTGAACGCGTGACAAGGAGGAAATAGGAGGATGAGAGTCACCAACATCGAGCCCATCATCCTTGCGGCTCCGCTGGCGGAGCCGTGGCGCATCGGAACCGCGGTGTTCAGCAAAATGAACGCCACCCTTGTCCGGGTGGACACCGACGAAGGGATCACCGGCTACGGGGAGTGCCTGGTGCGCTTCTCGCCCGAAGCTGGCGCCGCCATCATCGATAAGATCCTCAAGCCGGTGGTCGTGGGCCAGGACCCGTTCAACGTCGAGCTGATCTGGGACAAGATGTACGCCGTCATGCGGGGCAGGGGTCATTCTAAAGGTTTCATGCTGGAAGCCATGAGCGGAATGGACATCGCCCTGTGGGATATCATCGGCAAGGCCCTCGGCCAACCTATCCACAGGATCCTCGGCAGTTACGGCCGCACCAGTTTGCCGGTCTATGCCTCCTCCCTGCTGTTTAAACCGACGGACGTGCTGGTCTCGGAGGCGGAGGAGCTGGCCTCCCAGGGCTACCCGGCCATCAAGCTGAAGATCGGCCAGGGTGTGGAGACCGACCTCCGCAACGTTCGGGAGATCCGGAAGGCGGTAGGCGACAGGATTCGGCTGATGACGGACGCCAACTGCGCCTTCGACACCCTGACGGCGCTGGAGGTAGGCCGCGCGATGGAGGCAGAGGGAGTCTACTGGTTCGAGGAGCCGGTGGCGCCGGAGAACCTGGACGGCTACTCGAAGCTGGCCCACTCGCTGGACATGGCGATCGCGGGCGGCGAATCGGAGTTCACCCGCTGGGGCTTCAAGGAGCTGTTCGTGAGGGAGGCCATCGACATCATCCAGCCGGACATAGGTCGGGTTGGGGGATTCTCCGAGGCGCGGAAGATTGCGGCGCTGGCGAGTGCCTTCGACGTGCCGGTGGGTCCCCATACGGGCGCATCCTCGGCCATCTCGGTAGCCGCCTCGATTCAGTGGGCGGCGGCGCTTCCCAATATGCTGGTCTTCGAGTGGATGTACCCTCCGAATCCCCTGCGGGAGGAACTGCTGACAGAGCCTCTTCCCGCCATGAAGGACGGCTTCATCCAGGTCCCGGACGGCCCGGGCCTCGGCGTGGAGATCGACCCGAAAGCGCTGGAGAAGTTCCGATAAGTTGCGGCCTCTCCCCAGAATAGTGACGTGCTCCCGATCAGCAAGAGACGCCCCGATCGTGTGATCCAGGCGTCTCTTGCTGATCGCTGATAGCTAACCGCTGATTGCTAGCTCAGCATCTCTTTAATACGTAGCGCGGCTGTCTCCAGCACCTGTGGAGCGGAGGCGAAGGAGAAGCGCACATGGCCGTCGCCGGCCGCGCCGAAGGCCGAGCCGGGCGTACCAGCCACCCGAGCTTTCTCCAACAGCATGTCCGCCAGCTGGATGGAGTTCAGCCCCAGATCGAACTTCGGGAACGCGTAGAAGGCGCCCTCCGGCTTGAA
>JAJYKO010000379.1 GCA_021788565.1 Chloroflexota bacterium | reverse complement strand
GCCATCGAGCGACGCCGCCTGGAGCAGTCCGTGCACCTTTACCCCAGCACGGTCCCCGTCCTCGAGGAGTTGGGCAGGCGCGGCTACCGGCTTGGTCTCGTCAGCAACGTGTCGGACGGCGCGGCCTTCCCCATAGCCCATCTCGGCTTGCCGCGCCTCTTCGACGAGATGATCCTCTCCCATGAGGTCGGGCTGTTGAAGCCCGATCCTGCCATCTTTCGGTTGGCGTGCGAACGCCTGGGCAGTGACCCCGAGGATGCCATGTTCGTGGCGGACGGCGGATTTGGTGAGCTGGATGCTGCCCGCAGGCTGGGCATCTTCAGTGTAATGGTGGAGCAGGATCGGCAGAGCAAGGACTTCGGATCCAGCTCCGAGTACGACCTGAAGATCGCGGACCTCCGCGAACTGGAGCAGGTACTCCCGGGAAACAATCAGCAGAAAGCTGACGGCGAGAAGGAACCAAATTGACCGGCCAGGCCCGCGAGCGCTCATCACCCATCACTCATCACTCGTTGCCCACAAGTCGATGAACCAGCTATTCCGGCCCGGCCTGCAGCTGATCAGGCAGCACTTCGCTACCTATGTCATCATCAACGTCGCGTTCTACGGCCTGGTAGTTCTCGGCGCCGTCTACGCTTTCGTCGACCCCAGGGCTCAGCAGAGCCTGACGCAGTCCATCCTCCAGAGTTTCAACTCCGGCCCTATGAGTGTTGCCAGGGAAGCCTACCTCAGCGGCAACGTGGCATCCGCTGCTCTGGTCACGTTCCTTGTGAACACGTTCCTTGGTTCCGCACTGGCGTTGACCGTTCCTTCCATGGTGATACCCTTCGCGGGAACCTTCATTGGACTCTTTCGTGCCCTTCTGTGGGGAGTGGCGCTGGCTCCATCTTCTCCCGAATTGGCGCGGGCAATGGTGCCGCACTCACTGGTTCTGCTGCTCGAGGGGCAAGGGTACATCCTGGCGATGCTCGGGGTTCACGTCCTGTGGACTTCGGCGTTCGGTAACATCGAGCGTGGTCTTCAGGGCTTCGCGCGGGGGTATCTCGCGGGACTTCGCCGCAACGTCAGCATCTACTTACTTGTGGCCGTGATCCTCGCCATATCCGCCGTGTACGAGGCCTTCGAAGTCATTTACCTCGTGAGATAGGCGATCCGTGTTGGGTGAGAAGTGATAAGATTCACACTGTTGAAGGGAGGTGGCTAAGATGCTGACCTCAAGGTTCCGCGTTCGCGCGGCCGCTGTCGCTTCACTGTTCATACTTGCGACTGCCCTTACCGTTTCCTCATCCTTCGCGCGGAGCCCGTACGCTGCCGTACTATCAGTGGGCGGCATCATCAACCCTGCTATGGCCAGCTACGTGGACCGTGGCATAGCCCAGGCGGAGGACACCGGTGCCTCGGTCATAGTGATCGAGATGGACACGCCGGGAGGCCTGGACACCTCCATGCGCGATATCATCCAGCACGTGATCGCATCGAAGGTCCCGATAGTCGCCTACGTTTCGCCGTCGGGAGCGCGAGCGGCATCCGCGGGGGTGTACATCACCTACGCTGCGCACATAGCCGCGATGGCGCCCAGCACCAACATCGGCTCGGCCCACCCGGTCGCTCTGGACCAGAGCGGTAACGAGCAGCAGATGACCGACACCATGACCCAGAAGGTCACCAACGACGCGGTGGCGTATATCAAAGGACTCGCCCAAACCAGGGGACGCAACGCAAATTGGGCGGAGCAGGCCGTGCGGAGCAGCGTGAACATCACCGCGCAGGAAGCGCTCGATCAGAATGTGGTCAACGTGATCGCGCCCGACGTGCCGTCTCTGCTAGACAAGATCGATGGCACGACCGTGTCGGTCCCCGGCGGGAGCGTTACGCTCAAGACCAAGGGCCTGCCGATCGAGGAGATCGACATGTCGCCGGTCGAGAGCTTCCTTCACACCATCAGCGATCCGACAATCGCGTACATCTTGCTGAGCCTGGGCACCCTCGGCCTCATTTTCGAGCTCTCCAGCCCGGGCGCCATCCTGCCCGGCGTCGTTGGCGGGCTGTTCCTGCTCTTCGCCCTGTTCGGACTGGGAACCCTCCCCTTGAACGCGGCAGGATTGCTTTTGATGGGCTTCGCCTTCCTGTTGTTCGTTGCGGATATCCTCGCTCCTACCCACGGAATACTCACGGGGGGCGGAGTGATCTCGTTCGCCCTTGGCTCTTCCATGCTGATCAATACCCGTGATGCCCCCTTCCTTTCAATCTCCACGACTGCGATCGGTACTCTCACGCTGGCGCTCACCGCTTTCTTCATCTTCGTGGTTCGGGCGGTGGTGAGGTCTCGAAGGCGCCCTCCATCCACTGGCCAGGAGGGCATGCTGCGGCAGATAGGGCGGGCGAAAACGGAACTATCGCCGGGGGGCATGGTGTTCATCGACGGAGCGCTGTGGGAGGCGATGAGCGAGACGGGGAGCGTCGCGGAGGGCGAAGCGGTGGAGGTGGTCGGCCAACGCGGGCTGACCCTCGTGGTTCGCCGCGTGGTGCCGACCAAGGAGCCTGTGAAGCGGTAGGCAAATAGACCGGCTCGGTTGAGGCTGACCGGGGCGGCATGATATGCTTTTCCGCAGGTTCTCTCCTACGGCGGAACAGCGGGCAGCGTTGCCCGGTAGTGGCCGATCCGTCCACGTGGAGCCGGACGGCTAGTGCTGCAAGGAGGCAGAGGTGTTAGACGTTATTCCCAAGCCGCAGTTCATTGTGTCCTGCGAGGAGGCAGATCGGAGAATGCTAGAGGTATTCTTCAGACCGAAATCCATAGCTGTGATCGGGGCCACTAGAGATCCCAAGGGCCTGGGTGGCAGTGTACTCCAGAACATCGTCAGTGCCGGGTACGCGGGTCCGATCTACCCCATAAACCCCAAGGCTCCAGAGATCCACGGATTGAAAGCGTATCCGACTGTTCTGGACGTGCCTGAGGAGGTCGATCTGGCGGTCGTCACGACTCCAGCGCGCTTCGTGCCCCAGGTGATCGAGGAATGCGGGAAGAAGGGGGTCAAGGGCGCAATCGTCATCAGCGCCGGCTTCCGGGAGGTGGGGCCCGAGGGCCGGAAGATGGAGCGAGAGATCGGCGAGATCGCCTCTAAGTACGGCGTCCGGATCATAGGCCCTAACGTCCTGGGCGTAACCGACAGCTACACGCCGCTGAACGCCACTTTCGCCGCTCTAGCCCCGGGCAAGGGGGCGACCTCTTTTATGTCCCAATCCGGCGCGCTGATGGCGGCCATTCTCGATTGGTCTGTGGGCGAGGACTTCGGTTTCGCCAAAATGGTCAGCCTCGGAAACAAGCTGGATGTCGACGAGATCGACCTGCTGGAGGCGTGGTCTCAGGATCCCGATACCAAGGTCATACTGGGTTACCTCGAAGGTATCGCGGATGGGCCGCGCTTCATCGAGACGGCCAAGAAGGTTACCAAGCAGAAGCCGGTGGTGATCATCAAGTCGGGAACCACCGCCGCGGGCTCTCGCGCGATCTCATCACACACGGGTACCCTGGCCGGCTCGGACCAGGCGTACCGTGCGGCCTTCAAGCAGGCTGGCGTGATCAGGGCTACTTCGGTTGAGGAGCTTTTCGACTACGCTTTTGCGTTCTCGAACCAACCGCTCCCAACAGGAGACGGCATTGCCATCATCACAAACGCCGGTGGGCCCGGCATTATCGCAAGCGATGCCGCGGAGCGCATCGGGATGCGAATAGCCCACCTGACGGAGGAGACTACTCGCAAGCTCCAGGATGCTCTGCCGGCTCAGGCCAGTGCTCACAACCCTGTGGACGTGCTCGGTGATGCCCTCGCCGACCGGTACGCGATGGCCACTGAGCTAGCGCTCCAGGATCCCCACGTCCACGCGGTGGTGGTTTTGCTCACTCCCCAGGTCATGACCCAGTGTGCCGATACGGCTCGCGCGATCGCCGAAGTCGCGAAGCGATACGACAAGCCGGTTCTGGCCTCGTTTATGGGCGCGGCCGAGGTGAAGGAGTCCCTGGAGATCCTCTCCGCCAATGGCATCCCGAACTACCCGTTTCCGGAGCGTGCTATGGAATCGCTTGCGGCAATGGTTCGGCAGAAGAGGTGGTTGGAGACGCCGGAGTTAAGCATCCCGAGGTTCAACGCCAACAGACTGGCCGTTGCCAACCTGTTCAACCGATATCGGAAAGAGGGTCGCCTCATTCTGGGCGAGACCGAAGCGCGCCAGGTGCTCACCGCGTACGGTATTCCGATCCCCACGTCCGCGCGTGCGGCTACTCCGGCCGACGCAGCGGCCATGGCCCGCGAGATCGGCTTCCCCGTGGTTATGAAGATCGCGTCGCCAGACATCCTCCACAAGTCGGACGTCGGCGGCGTGATGGTCGGTCTGAAAGATGAGGGCGAGGTCGAGCGGGCCTACCTGGACATGATCACGAAGGTTAGAGCCCGCATGCCACAGGCCGAGATCTGGGGCGTTCACATTGCCCAGATGGTGCCGAAGGGTCGCGAGGTGATCATCGGCATGAATCGCGATCCCCAGTTCGGTCCACTTCTCATGTTCGGGCTCGGTGGCATCTACGTCGAGGTGCTGAAGGACGTCAGCTTCCGAGTCGCACCTATCCACGAGAGATCCGCCCGCAACATGATGTCGGAGATCCGATCGTTTCAACTGCTGCTGGGCGCCCGTGGAGAGCCGCCTGCTGATCTGCACGCCGCGACGGAGTGCATCCTACGCGTGTCGCAGCTGGTTACAGACTTCCCTGAGATCCTCGAATTGGACATCAACCCGTTGGTGTTGATGTCGGAGGGCGACGGAGCCGTTGCCCTGGATGCCAGGATGACCCTGGCCGAGATGAAGTAGGCATGGTTGTAAAGACTAACGTTAATTAGGGGAGGTAGCTCACCATGGTGACCCTGTATGTGATGTCGATGGAGAGCTTCGCCGGGAAGACGGTTTTCTGCCTCGGGCTGGCCAGGAAGCTAGCCGGCGATGGCCTTAGCGTTGGATACATCAGGCCGCTGACGGAAGCCGCGCGACAGATCGAGAGCGCAAACACCTGCGCCGGCATCATGAAGCGTTCGCTCGGGCTTGTGGAATCGATGGATGTCCTGAACCCTGTCATGATCGATGGCGAGACACTGGACTGGGTTCTTTCCGACAAGAAGGTGGATTACACTCAGCGGGTTTCGGATGCCTTTAAGGTGGCCGCCGCAGGCAAGGACGTCATGGTGGCCGAAGGGGTGAGCGGCCTGTCGGAAGGGTACATGGTGGGTCTGGATGCGAGGACTACCGCTAACCTCCTGAGCGCCACCTGCCTGCTGTTGATCCGTCCCAAGGACGAGATGATAGCGGACACGATACTGTCGGCGAAGAACTGGCTTCGGGACAGGATGGCCGGGGTGATCTTCAACGCCGTGCCGAGGGGCATGGTGGAGTTCGTGACGGAGAGCCTCACTCCCTACCTGAGTCGGAGGGGGATCAAGGTTTACGCGGTCATCCCAGAGGATCGAATGCTAATGGCCGTCACCGTTCAGGAGTTGGTGGACAGGCTGGGCGGCAGGGTGATCACGGGCCAGGACCATCTGGACACTTTGGTTGAAAACGTGATGGTTGGTGCCATGAGCGCCGAGAACGCCCTCAGCTATTTCCGCCGGAAGCCCCATAAGGTGGTGATCACGGGCGGGGACCGGCCGGACATTCAGCTGGCGGCGCTGGAGACATCGACCGGCTGTCTCATCCTAAGCGGCAACATCAATCCGAACCCGATCATCCTTGGGCGCGCCGAGGAGGAGGGGGTTCCAGTGGTGATAGTGTCTCAGGATACCCTGACCACCGCCAGCCTTGTGGAGCAGGCGTTCACGGAGGTGCAGTTCCACGAGGAGAAGAAGATCAGGAGATACGAGAGGTTGCTCGAGGCCAATCTCAACTACGACGAACTTCGTCGGGACCTGGGGTTGGTGCGAGGCGAGTAGCGTTTAGCGACTAACGACGAGCTATCGGCAGTTGGCGAGCAGAAGATAGCGAACAGCGAGAGGCAAGAGGACGGGACCGCTGACTATTCCT
>JAJYKO010000378.1 GCA_021788565.1 Chloroflexota bacterium | reverse complement strand
CCGACGATCTGGCTCGTGGGGGTAACGAGCGGCGGGTATCCAAGTTCGGCCCGCACGCGCGGCACCTCGGCGAGCACGTCCGGCAGCTTGCTTTCCTGTCCCTGTTCGCGCAGTTGATTCACCATGTTGGAAATCATGCCGCCGGGGATTTGAAACTGAAGTACGTCGGTGTCGACGCCGTAAATGCGCGACTCAAGATGAGCATAGTTCTTCCGCGCTACCGCGAAGTACTTCCCTATCGCTGACACTTTGGCCACGTCGAGCCCGGTTGCGCGGTCTGTCTGGGACATCGCAGCCACGATAGTCTCCGTGGGAGGCTGTGAGGTGCCCAGCGACATGCTGGAGATTGCGCAGTCGACCACGTCCACACCGGCCTCGGCCGCCTTCAGGTAGGCCATGGAGGCCATCCCGCTGTTGTAGTGGCAGTGAAGCTGAATCGGTCTGTCGGTGACCGCTTTCAGCCTGACCACGAGGTCGTACGCGTCCACGGGGGAGATCAGACCGGCCATGTCCTTGATACAAATGGAGTCGGAGCCCAGATCCAGCAGTTCGCGCGCCATCTTCACGAAGCCTTCGTTGCTGTGGACGGGGCTGATGGTATAGCAGACAGTACCTTGAAGGTGGGCGCCGACGCGCTTTACCGTCCGCATGGCCGTTTCCATGTTGCGGATATCGTTCAGTGCGTCGAAGACCCGGAAGACGTCGATCCCATTCTCCTGCGCCTTGGTAACAAAGTGCTCCACGATGTCGTCCGCGTAGTGGCGATAACCAACAACATTCTGACCGCGAAGGAGCATCTGGAGTGGAGTTCGTCGGATTCGCTGCTTCAAGGTCCGAAGCCGTTCCCAGGGATCCTCGTCGAGGAAGCGCATGCACGAGTCGAACGTGGCGCCTCCCCAGACCTCCAAAGAGTGGTACCCGACGTCGTCCAGCATCTCCATTGCGGGGATCATGTCCTCAATTCGCATTCGCGTGGCGAGGAGCGATTGGTGGGCGTCCCGAAGGACGGTGTCGGTGATGCGGAGAGGCTTACTCGGGGTCTGGCTCATGTCAGTCGTCTCCAATCACACTAGGATTATTCCGCCTAGCAACACCGCTTCCCACGAAGCTTGTCCCTTAATCAAGGGAGTGTTAGGGATGGAGCAGCTCAGGGGGCCGAAAGACACGAGGGTATAAAGGGGATACTGCCGCTCACCAACGCGGCTTTCGGCTCGACGCTGAGCACTAACCCCAGTGTAAGGCTGGAACAGCTCGGAGTCAAGTAGTGTACACCATATGTATATACTAAATATGGCAGGTGCCAGCTTCGAGAGCAGTGGCCGTTCCTTGATCTGTCTGAGACCATCCCAAACTAGGGATAGCCCTGGGCTGAAGCCGCAGGGCTGAAAAGACAAAGTCCTTCGGACTGGGTCCCAGCCCGACAGGGCTTCGTTTTCTAAGCGCGGTCGCTTCAGCGCCGCGCCACTGAGCAAGGACGCATCCACTCACTTCGGGACGGACGCACCGTTTCCGTACCCGGCATGGTTCAGCGTTGGGGTCGCAGTGCCGCTGAGGGCTCGGGAGGACGATGGGAGGGCGAAGCTCCTGCTGAGCCGCCAGTTTCCTACCGACGTGGCGGCTCGCCGGGAGGCTCGCCCTCCCGGACTGTCACTCCAATTCGGCTGCTCCACGAACCATGCCCCGTACCCTCCCGCGTGGCACGATCACTGCGCTCTTGGACATCTGCGACTAAGCTGCCGAATGTGGCTGGTGGCGCAGGGCGCGACTTGGCCGGATGGTTCCTCCGCCATCGCGGGGAGCCGGACTAGAAGGAGGAAGGGGCCGTGCAGGAGTCCGAGATACGTCAGCTCAGTACGGGCGAGCTAGTACGCCGTCTAATAAACAACATGTCCACTCTGGTCGATCGGGAAACCGAGCTCGCGAAGCAGGAGGCCAAGGTGGACGCAATTCAAGTTGGGATCGCGGTCGCCGGCCTGGCCGCGGCCGGACTGATGGCCTATACGGCGTTCGTAGCTCTCGTCGTGGCGCTAGTTGTCTGGTTAGGAGCTGCTCTTTACCCGTGGGCAGTGGCACTCATCGTGGCCGGTGTATTCGCCGTTCTCGGAACCATAGCCGCGCTGGTCGGGCTGAGTCGCACCAAAATGCGACCGCTGAAGCGGACTCGGCGAACTGTGAGGGAGGACATCCAATGGGTAAGAGCCCAGATGACATCGCAAGCGAGATAGAAAGGTTACGTCGCGAGAGCGACGTCATCGTCGACGAACTGGAGCGGAGGGCTTCACTCCCGAGGCTGGCCCGCGGAATGACGTCTACCGTGGCGGAACGGGCCAATTTGGTGGTGGGGGACGCGGCATCCACCGTTAGCCATCTGGCAGACGAGATGCCGGAGCCGGTCCGTCAGCATCCCTTCGCGGCGACCTTCGCCTCGGTCGGGTTGCTTGCCGGGGTCATGGGGTTCGTCTTCTCATGGGTTGCGACGATGCGTCAGCCGACGGCCTCCGATCGGGCCAACGAGCAGGTGAGGGGCTCGCTCAATCGGGTCAGCGACAACTTCCGCGGTCTAACTCAGCAGGTGGACGGGACTCGTTCGAACGTGAAGCTGGTCCCTGTGAGGGAGGAGCCAAGCATGGTTAAGCGCCTACTGTGGGTCGGGGTGGCCAGCGTGATGACCACACTCGGCTCGATGTTGTTCAAGCGGATGACTGCCAGCGTCTGGCGCTCCACGATGCACGAGGAGCCGCCGAAGGGCTGAGGCCGCAGAGGTCATCACCGCAGTACGATGTAGGGGCCGGCAGAGCCGCCGGCCCGCCCCGCGTGCTGTAGATGAGGACACGTGCGGACACGGCGGTCCGCCCCCGGTGAGCCGGATTTCGTCGATACCGAGCCCGACGAAGATGTGGACCACACGAGTCATCTCCTGGAAGGTGAGCACTCGCTCGCGGTTGATCCACTGCATTCCTTCCTCTGGCATGTAGTAGGTGCGGCTGAAGGCTAAGAGGAAGGTGCTATAATCGGCCGGCACTGCTGCTCGGGCGCGGGGTGCACTTCACGAGAAGCGTTGCTAATCGTCCTGTTACCGTAGGGTGTTCGATATATCCATGGTGAGGTATCGAGTCGTGCCGGAATCGTGCACGGTCGTAGCCGAGGCTGCGAGTCGGATCCGCGAGAATGTCGGCAGGGTCATTGTCGGAAAAGACGAGACAATCACCATGTTGCTGGTGGCGTTGATCTGTGAGGGGCACGTTCTCCTGGACGACGTTCCGGGGCTCGGCAAGACGACCCTGGCTAAGGCCCTGGCTCGATCCTTGGGGATGTCCTTTCAACGGATACAGTTCACCCCCGACCTGCTCCCTTCAGACGTGACCGGTGTCTCCTTCTTCAACCAGCAGACCCAGCAGTTCCAGTTTCGGCCCGGCCCCGTCTTCGCGAACGTTCTGTTGGCGGACGAGATCAATAGAGCGACCCCCCGTACCCAATCTGCTCTCCTTGAAGCCATGGAAGAACGGCAGGTTACGGTGGATGGAGAGACCTATCCCCTGCCTCGCCCTTTCTTTGTACTGGCCACGGAGAATCCGGTGGAGTTGGAAGGGACCTTCCCTCTACCGGAGGCCCAGTTGGACCGGTTTCTGATGCGCCTCGGGCTCGGCTACCCCACGAAGGAGGAAGAGAAGCAGATTGCTCGCCGATTCCACGTCGCCAACCCCCTGTCGGAGTTGCAGCCCGTGCTCTCCTTGGACGAGTTGCCCGAGTTAGCCGAGGCTTGTCGCCGGGTGTACCTGGGCGATGCGGTAGAGGACTACCTTGTGGAATTGGTGCGGGCTTCTCGCGAGGCCACCGAGGTGAGCCTGGGCGCTAGCCCCAGGGCCACCATCGCCCTGCTGAAGGCCAGCCAGGCATTGGCAGCCCTAGACGGCCGAGAGTACGTTCTCCCCGACGATGTGAAACGGCTGGCAGGGCCGATCCTCTCACACCGGCTGATCCTGACCTCTCAGGGTTACCTCCATGGGCAAGGCGGGGCACAGGCGGTTGCTGCCCTTCTGGAGAGGGTGCCCGCTCCGGTGGAGGACGGGATCACGGCGAGAGGATAACAGTCCGTGTTCGGCAGCGAGATGCTGGTCACGCTGGCGGTCCTACTGGCCCTGAGTCTGCTGACTCGGGCGACCCCCCTCTTCCTGTTTACCCTGTCGCTTCTCCTGGCCGCGCTGCTGTCGCGGCTGTGGGAGCGCTATTGTCTCGTCGGAGTGGAGTACCGCCGGCGTTTCAGCCGGAACCCGGTTCCATTTGGCGAGGAGACCCTGTTGGAGGTCGAGGTCGTCAACCGCAAGTTCCTCCCTCTCTCCTGGCTGGAGGTGGAGGAGGAACTACCCCGGGACCTTCGACCGAAACGGGGCCGAGTGCGTCTCTCCTCGCTGCCCGACCGGGCTCGCCTGGTCCACCTTCTTCCGCTGCGCCCCTACGAGCGGGTCCGCCGCCGATATGCCATCCCGTGTTCTACCCGAGGGGAGCACATTATCGGCCCCATTCGACTCCGCTCCGGCGACCTTTTCGGGTTCGTCACGGTGGAGCGTAGCGCGGAGTTGATGGACAGCCTCGTGGTGTATCCGCGAGTCGTGCCCTTGACCAGGCTGGGCCTGCCGGCCAACCATCCGTTAGGGGAGCTGCGGGCCCACAGTTGGATTTTCGAGGACGTCAGCCGGGTCGCTGGGGTGCGCGAGTACCGCCCTTCCGACGGGCTTCGCCGTGTTCACTGGCCGGCCACAGCCAGGACTAATCAGTTGCAGGTCAGGTCCTACGAGGCGACATCCAGCCACAAGTTGGTGGTCTTCCTGAACCTGGCAACCTCCGACGAGGTTGGCCTGGAGTATGGTTACGATCCCGACGTTCTGGAACTGGGGATTACCACCGCCGCCTCTGTCGCTCAGTGGGGGCTGGAACAAGGCTACCAACTGGGGCTGTACAGTAATGGCCAGCATCGGGGAGGGCGAGGCGGCGTTGCGGTAGAGCCGAGTCGGGACCACGGCCAGTTGGAGCGGATCCTGCTGGCGCTGGGACGGCTTCAGCCCCTGCAGTCCCAGCCATTCGACACCCTGCTGGCCGAGGAGTCTCTGCGACTGCCCTACGGAGTGACTCTGGTCGTCGTCACGGCCGTTTTCACCGCTCCCATCGTCGATAGGCTGCTCGGAATGCGGAGACACGGGCATCCGGTGACTGTGCTTCTGACTGGCCGGCAGGGCGGCCAGACCGCGTTGGACGGCATCACCGTGCGTCGAGTCGGTCCCCCCGAGGCATGGAAGGAGATGGCGGTGCTGGCACCATGAAGCCTGGAATCGCTCCGCTTCAGTACCTGCTTATCCTGGGCAGCGAAGCCATCTGGAATTACTGCTGGGCTATTACCGCGGGCCTATGGGTGCTGAGGACAGGGGGCGTGGCGCTGGACCCTCTGCCCCTGGTGGCAATTCTGGTGCTGGCGGTGGCGACGACGCGCTGGGCCGCGGGCCGCAGGCGATATCCCAAAGCGGCCAGGGTAGCCCTCTCGCTCGTGGCCGTCATCACCACCCTTGGTGCAGCCTTCATGCGGCTGCCGGCATTCACCATGGGTGGAGATCTGGCTCAGTTGCCGGCTCAGCTCTTCGGTGGGGGAAATGGGTTGCGGGCGGCCACTTCCGGCGCGTTCGCCATCTTCCTGTGGTGGAGAGCCACCGGGCTTGGGCGCTCGCCCATGTCTCTGTCACTGGTGGAGGATGAGTTCGCGGCGGGGACTCTGGCCATGACGACCCTGCTGGTAATCGTGGCCCTCGCCGGGGCCGTCTCCCCCTTTCCGGCCGAGCCGCTCCTTCTGGGAACCTTCATCGTCGTCTCGACAGGGTTGGTAGGCATGCCGCTGGCCCGGGTTGTCGACGTGAGCCGAGACCAGGGCAGTAGCGATGGGGCGGCCCTGAAGCTGGGCGGTCCATGGCTGATCCTGCTGCTGGGTGTGGTCGCTGCCCTTCTGACAATTTCGCTGTTGCTGGCTCAGTTGTTCACCTTCGACCTAGTGGACTCGGTTTGGCAAGCACTGGCGGGCCCGGTGG
>JAJYKO010000377.1 GCA_021788565.1 Chloroflexota bacterium | reverse complement strand
CGGCAGGGCCAGGTATACCAGCACCCAGACCACGGCGGCCGCGGCCAGCAGCAACGGTAGGGGTAGTATGTAACGCTTTGTCGGTTCGGCAGTTTCCAAATCACGTACCTCCAGTTCAAGTGCCCGACGGCTATTGGCCGGAGACTTCGCACTTGGGGCAGGTGCAGCCCTGGACGATGGCGTGCCGCTCCGCAACCCGCTCGGATCCCCCGACCAGTGCCCTGGAAACCCTCAACAGGTCGGCGACTTTGGGGTCGGCGCTTCGGTAGAAGACACGCTGTGCAACGCGCCGATCCGAGACCAGACCCGCCTCCTTCAGCGACGCCAGGTGCTGGGAAATGTAGGGCTGGGGTTTATCGAAAAGGGCAGAGAGGTGGCAGACGCACTCCTCGTCGATGGAGAGAACTTCGAGCATGCGGATACGGAGGGGATGAGCAATGACCTTCAGAATCTGAGCCTGAGCGTCTTCACGAGCAAGCGCCGAATCTATCAATGGAGCCTCCGTCTATGCAGTCCGATATATATAGCACTATCCGCATATATTCTGCACCGCATAGACGCCCCTGTCAAGGGGTTGGAAGAGGAAATACTTCACGGATCAACCCGCTCTTGCGAACAGCCGCTCTCGGAAGGCCAGGGCGACATACACCAACCCGATCAGCACCGGGACCTCGATCAGCGGCCCTACGACGGCGGCGAGCGCCTCCCCGGAGGCGATCCCGAAGATCCCGACCGCCACGGCGATTGCCAGCTCGAAGTTGTTGGAGGCCGCCGTGAACGAAAGGGTGGCTGACTGCCTGTAGCCGAAGCCCAGCTTCCACGAAAGCAGGAAGGACACAAAAAACATCAGCCCGAAATAGACCAGCAGGGGGATAGCGATCCTCACAACGTCCATGGGAAGCCGAAGGATCACGTCGCCCTTGAGGGAGAACATCACCACGATGGTAAAGAGCAGAGCGATAAGGGCAGTGGGGGCCAGCCTGGGCATCGCCACCCTGTCGTACCACTCCTTACCGCGAGTATGAAGCCCCACGTAGCGAGTGATCACACCGGCCGCGAGGGGTATGCCCAGGAACACGAGGACGCTCTTGGCTATGTCCCAGAACGCGATGTGGATCTCCTGGCCGGCCCCGAGGCCGAGCCACCCCGGCAGGACGGTCACGTAGAAGTAGGCCAGACCCGAGTAGGCGAGGACCTGGAAGACGGAGTTGAGGGCCACCAGGACTGCGCAGTACTCGTTGTCGCCTCCGGCGAGCATGTTCCAGATAAGCACCATGGCGATGCAGCGGGCCAGACCGATAAGGATCAGTCCAGTCCGGTACTCAGGCTGGTCGGGGAGGAACACCCAGGCGAGGGCGAACATCAGGGCAGGTCCGATCAGCCAGTTCTCCACAAGGGAGAGGGCGAACACCTTCCCGGTCCCCTTAATCCTGGAGAGCTCCTCGTACTTCACCCGAGCCAGCACCGGGTACATCATCCAGAGGAGCCCTATGGCGATTGGCACGGAGACGGTGTCGATCTGCGCCGAGTCCAGGAACTTCATGACGGTCGGGTAGGAGTATCCCAGCCACAGCCCGAGCCCCATGGCGGCGAAGATCCACAATGGGAGGAAGCGATCCAGGGTGGAAAGCCGGCCGACTACATTTCTCTTCGCCTGCACCGCACGGCTTCCGGTCATCTCCGACATGCTACGCACCCCCTCGTGTTGTTGGATCTTGGAACAGATGTGCCTTCAGGTCGTCTTCCCCTTTCTCTATCAGCCCGAGCAGTCCGCCGGGGTTGGGTTCACGTTCGAGGTGTCGAGCAAGGACGATATCTGCCTGCCAAGTTCGACCGTCGACGAGGAAAGGGAGTAGTACACCCAGCGGGCGTCCTTCTCGTCCCGCCGATCCACCACTAACCTGGCTTTCTTCAGCACAGCCATGTGGTGGGAGATGGTGCTCTGCTTCACGTCGAGGGCCTCTGTGAGGTGACACACACACTGCTCCCGCTCGCGTAGCAATCTTACGATCTTGAGGCGACTTGGATCGGCGAGGGCCTGGAGAGCCGCGAGAAGATCGGGTCCGGCCTCTTCAACCGCGTGCGGAGGTGCACAATCGGACACACGACACGGCATCGTCCCACCATACCTCCGAAGATAGATCGATGACAGTCGATATGTTAGAGCGGCGCGCGCCCGGTGTCAATTCACCGCCAGAGCACCAGCTTTGGGGCACGCCGGATAATCCAGACCTCCGAAGGGCAGGCACGGACCGTCTATTCCGGAAGGTTCTCCACTGCCCTTTTCATGCGATCACGATACTCCCTGAAGGCCGACCTTCCCTCCTCTGTCATCCTGTACGTCGTCTGTGGGGTCCGACCCCGAAAGCCCTTCTCCACCGTGACGTATCCGGCGCTCTCCAGCTTGAATAGGTGGGCGGAGAGGTTTCCGGCCGTGAGACGCGTCTCTCGCTGAAGGAATATGAAGTCGGCGCTCTCTAGCGGGTAGAGGAGAGCGAGAATCATCAGTCGAGACGGTTCGTGGATAACTCGGTCGATGCCCGACAGATCCCCGACACCTGGCCCCATGATCACACTCCTTCGGGCGGCCGGGTGCTTTGCAGGTATCTGCGCAGGGTGATGCCCCCTGATACGAGAGCGAGCAACCCCATTGACAGGAAATAGACTCCATTGCCGAGAGCATCTCCCAGTCCCAAGGCAGAGACGCCCGCCCCGAGAGCAAGGGATGCCGCCGCAAGTGCGTAGAAACGGCCGAGTCCAACCGAGTAGCCCAGGTAGAGAAGGGATAGCCCGATAAGCACACTCTGCATCGCCGGAATCCACACCAGAGACGCCGGAGCCTTGCTAGTCAGACCGACCGCAACGAATCCGGATACAGTAGCGGCCAGCACGCCTACCAGAACACGACGCGGCGCGCTCCTGGGTGGTCGGTGATACTGGACGAAGCCGGTCCGAGGGTAGGTTATCCTACCCTTGAGGACCTTGACGACCCAGTTGGATATCAATACGCCACCAGCCACCAGCACCAGGAGCACGAAGCTCACCGGCAGGCTTCCGCGCGGTGCGAAGGCCTCGGCCAGGAAGAGGAGCCCGAGGGCGACGGAGAGGCATCCAACGGCCATCTCAACCAGGCCATCATCGTACCAGTACTGAAGCCCCCGGCGTCCGACCCTTTCCAGATCGCGAGTCATACCAGCGCCTCCTTGTGTTTCAGACTAGTTTGTACTGCAAACTAGTCTGCCACTATATTAGCGCGGCGCCCGGAGAAAATCAATATCGGTTCTCGATCCGGCTACCGCACCACCACAACGATCCTGACTTCTAAAGTAAAGCGGCGACCAAACCCGCGGGGTCTTTGCCCCTGATCCGGAACTGACGCGCCGTGATCCCCGAGACCCCGCGGGTTACATCCTGGCTTTGGTTTAGAATTGGAAATGCCGGGTGCAGCGATTTAGGCGGACGAACTGAGCGACCCTGGTAAAATATGTCGGTTCGACACGCGGATTCTCCACCCAGCGGAGCGAGGTGGGACCCTGGTAGCGGCGACTCGGCCGCCGCCGGCACTGCTCGGTTCACGGGACTGGCGCCGGCGAGGGAACCGCAAAGGACTGTTTGAGGCTACGAATGCAGAACGAACACGAGTCATCCAGGCTGGCCGAGCCGGGCCCCAGCATGGTTCTTTCGAGCGACCCGGCACTCAGTCCAAGGTCACCCAATGACCCGGACGGCAGCCAGCGCGATGGGAATCTCCACGACGAGGCAACGGAGCGGCAATCCCTATTCGAGCACATGCTCGATGGTTTCGCCTACCACAGGATCGTGCTCGACGACAACGGCACCCCCGTCGACTACGTCTTTCTCGACGTCAACCCCGCCTTCGAGCAATTCACGGGCCTGCGAAAAGAGGAAATAATCGGCAAACGGGCCACGGAAGTGGCGCCCAGCATCGAGGGGCCGGAGTTTGACCGGATCGAGGCCTACGGTAAGGTAGCCCTGACGGGCGAGCAAATAGCCCTTGAGCAACACTCTGCGCGCATGGACCGTTGGTACAAGGTGAGGGCCTACTCCCCGCGCCGGGGCTACTTCGCGACGCTGTTCGAGGACATCACCGAGCAAAGGCGGGCCGAGGAGGCCTTGCGCAAGCTCTCGAGGGCGGTGGAGCAGAGCCCGAGCACGGTGCTGATCACCGACACCCGGGGCACAATCGAGTACGTGAACCCCAGGTTCACCGAACTCACCGGCTACAGCCGGGAGGAGGCGCTCGGACAGAACCCGAGGATGCTGAAGACGGACCACACGACTCCCGAAGAGTACAGGGGGATGTGGAGCACCATCCGATCCGGACGGGTGTGGCGAGGGGAGTTCCTCAATAGGAAGAAGAACGGGGAGCTCTACTGGGAAGAAGCGCTGATCTCGCCCATCACCAATTCGGCCGGCGAGGTCACCCACTTCGTCGCTATCAAGCGGGACATCACCGAGCAGAAGGCCGCCGAGGCAGAGCGGGGGCGACTCGTGGCCCAACTTCAGGACACGAACGCCCGACTGACCGAGGTCAATGTCCAGGCTCGCGCGTCCGCCGAAGAGGCGGAGATGCGGGCGGCCGAGCTCGATACTACCATCTCGTCCATGGCCGACGGAGTGGTGATATGTGGCCGCGAGACCGAGATCATTCGGATGAACCGATCCGCCGAGGAGATGCTGGGGCTATCCCTGAACGAACGCGACCTCCCCCTGGCAGAAAGATGGAAGGTGCTGAGAATCGAGACCGCTGATGGCGAGCCGATTCGAGTCGAAGAGATCCCCGCTTCGAAAGCCCTCCATGGAGAGACCTCGCGGGGCATTGTCATAGTCGCGAAGAACTCCGACGGACAGCGGAGGTGGCTTTCCGTAAGTGCCGCACCGCTCTGGTCCGCTGTTGGGAAGGTTGCCGGGGCCGTGGAGACCTTCACGGACGTCACCGAGCTTCACATGCTTCAGGAGCAACAGAGGGACATCCTTCGCGCGGTCTCGCACGACCTCCGGAACCCCCTCACCTCGGTTCTAGGGCAGGCTCAGCTCCTCCAACGAACCATGACGAAGGCTGGGCTCGACAGCCGGCTGGTCGGCAGTGCGGAAGCCATCGTTACTAGTGCCAAGCGGATGAACGCCATGATAGGCGACCTGACCGACGCGATCTGGATCGAGTCTGGCCAGCTGCACCTGGACATGCTTCCCACGAACCTGCCGTCCCTGGTGTTCGACCTGCTCCACCGCTCATCCGGTGCGCTGGACACTGCTCGGGTTACAGTGGAGATGCCCGAGGTGTTGCCTCAGGTGCAGGCAGACCCGAATCGCTTGGAGCGGGTTCTCGTCAACCTCATCTCAAACGCTCTCAAGTACTCGGATCCCGAAACCGAAGTCACGGTCAGGGCCAGGGAGATCAGTGAGACGGTCGAGGTCACCGTGGCAGATACGGGGGCCGGGATATCCCAGGACGACTTGCCCCACCTGTTCGAGCGGTTCTATCGATCGAAAGGGGCGGCGAGGAAGACCAGCGGCCTGGGACTTGGTCTCTACATCACGAGGATGCTGGTGGAGGCCCACGGCGGAAGGATCTGGGCCGAGAGCGAGCCGGGCAGGGGAAGCGAATTCCACTTCACCCTGCGAGCCACCACCGAGTAGGAGCCGGCTCCCACCGGCGATGGTGTGTTAGGCTCCCTACCCCTTGAGCTGCTCGAGACGGTCGGCGAGGCTGCGCATGGCTCCAATGTCCAGGGTATCGATGGCCTTTTCGATGTTGGGCAGGAGAGCCGCGGAGGGCTTCGCCAGAGCTGGGGGGCCAGCCTGGAGCTCAGCCTTGAAGCCGGCCAGGGAGTCGAGGGCCACACGAAGGGTGTAAGGGCTGCTGGATAGGGCGGAGTACACCCTAAGGCCGCGGACCATCCGGGTCATCGCCCACTTCATGGCAGCGTCCGACGCCGCGGGAGGGTAAGGCGTTCCGGAGTCCTCCGGGACCGGGACGGCCGTTGCCTCCGTCAGTGCTGTTCCGTCCCGCGTGACCGAGGGCGTGGCCAGCGGGGTAGAGGCCGGAGGG
>JAJYKO010000376.1 GCA_021788565.1 Chloroflexota bacterium | reverse complement strand
CCAACTCCCTAACCGCGGCTTCGACGACTGCATCTCGTTCGGGAGGAACAGCCTCCCTGGCTATCTTGACTCCATATTGGAACCGCACCGCAACTTTCGTCCCAAAGATGGCGCCGAGGGCCGATCCAACCTTGTCAGCGGCCCCCGGGGCCTCCAGGGTCTTCCGCCAGAGGCGGTTGTCGGTCACGCCGACGACCACGGTATCGCCGGTGACTTTCGACGGCTGGCCGCCCTCCAGGGCCATGGCGATCGCTTTCGCCCCGGACGCGCCAACGTCCGACACCACCCTGCGCCACTGGGACCTGACCGTCACCAGATCGAAGGGTAAGCTAGCCGTCGACGAGCGTTCCTCGCCCTGGATCGGTTCAGGAACCTTCGACTCAGGAAATTGAACCACCGGCTTCGGCTTGTCGTTAGTTCCGCCTCCCGAACCAAGTCCAGGCCTTTCATCGAAAGTCGCACCTGAAGGCCGCTCGACAGCGACCTCGGGCGGCGTCGCCGAGTTGGGAAGCGGCGACAACGCTTGCGCACCTGCCAGTGGCATGCTCGTCCCCAGTGCCGGCGCCTCCAGAACGGTCGCCTCCATGAACGCCATCTCCAGATGAACCTGCCCGAAGGACTCCTGCTTCATCTTGCCATCAAGCTCTCCGAAAGCCTTGATGGCAGCCAGCAGCCGCTGATAGCTCCAGCCTTCAGACGACGCCCTCAGGCGAGCCATCTCTTCTTGACGAAGTTCCTCGGCCATGCTCGTGGCCGCGCCGCTCTTGGCCACGACGAGCGCTCGCAGATAATCCACCAACTCTCTGGCAAAGTGACGCAGGTCCGCCCCCGTCGAGGCAAGATCGTCGATCAGTTGAAATCCGCGGGCAAGGTCACCGGCTCGGAGTGCGTCGGCCAGGTCCGGAACCAACTCCTCTCCGGAGAGGCCCAGCACCTCTCTAGCTGCATCCAGTTCGATCCTGTCCCCGCAGTAGGCAACCAGCTGATCGAGGAGGCTCTCGGCATCTCTCAGGCTGCCCCTTGCCATCCTCGCCACCCTATCCAGAACCCCATCTCCTACGACCAGCCCCTCACCCTCGCATATCATCCGCAGCTGGTCCTCGATCGCCTGCAGGGGTATGCGGCGGAAGTCAAAGTGCTGGCAGCGCGAGAGAATGGTGGGAAGAATCTTGTGGGACTCGGTCGTCGCCAGGATCAGGATGGCATGCTCTGGAGGTTCTTCCAACGTCTTAAGCAAAGCGTTGGAGGCCTCGGAAGTGAGCATGTGGGCCTCATCGATTATGTAAACCTTGTAGCGCGACTCCCCCGGGGAGAACTTGATCTTGTCCCTTAGCTCGCGCGCGTCGTCGATACCTCGATTGGATGCCGCATCGATCTCTATCAGATCGATCGCCCGACCCTCGTTCATGGCGACACAGGACGCGCAGCGGTTGCACGGCTCGCCATCCTGCGGATCCAGGCAGTTCACGGCCTTGGCCAGGATCCGCGCGGTGCTGGTCTTTCCCGTGCCGCGCGGCCCGCAGAACAGATAGGCGTGCACGATTTTGCCCCGCGCAACGGCATTCCGGAGTGTTCTGGTGACGTGGTCCTGCGCCACCACCTCGGAGAAGCTGCTGGAGCGCCAGCGGTGATATAGCGATCGGGCATTCTTCTGTGACTGCTGGTACATAGCGATTAGCCTTCAGCTATCAGCCGTCAGCTCGTTCGCTTCAGTCCAACGGCCACGCGCTTTGGCTCCATCGAAGATGCCAAAAAGAGCGAGAAGTGCTCGGAACTCTCTTCTCACTTCCCGCTCCTGCGGACGGCTGATGGCTGACTGCTAATAGCTGACAGGCATATTATACCTGACTTTTCGCCTGTTCCTCTAGGAGAGATGCGCAGCGTACTTGGTTGAATATCCCGCAGGGACAGTAGAGAGCTAGCTCCTTCGCGGCTTGCTCCGGGGTCTTCCTACCTTTCCGTACCTCCCCCACCTTCTTTTCCACGAGTCGTGGCGAGATCTGATGGTGGCCGCACATTGTGGTCACGGCCAGAGTCTCATCGCTAGGCAGCAACTCCTTCTTGCCCCACACCCCAAGCGAGTAGTTGATGGTGTGCGGGGTCACTCCCGCCTCCTGGCAGGCCGGGATGACCTCCTCCAGCAACCCGCTGATGATCACCGAGAGACCCAGATCCTTCTTCTTGATGTCCTCGAGGAACTCCACCACCTGCTCTCGCCTGGTGAACACTCCCCTCAGCCTGGACTTGTCGGTCACTCGCGCCTTGATCTCCTCAACGGAGAACTCCAGCACCGATCCTGACTTCACGTCGCCCCAGTTCTCGGATCCGACAGCTTCAGCCGTCGCGATAAATTCCATCGCCTTTGGCGCGATGTTCTTGTCGTTTACGCCTTTAGCCTGGTACATGAACCAGACGTAGTCCCCGCGCAGGGACTCAACCGTTCCCGAACGATGCAGAGAGTGTGTCATTTCTCCTCCAGGGGACAGGGGGCAGGGGGCAGACACGGACTCCCGCCCCATGTCCCCGTCTCCCGTTTAGTAGTTGACCAGCGGCCTGCCCAGGCCGACGTTAACTTTGCCTCGGATCGGCCTCGGCAATCCAACCTTGTCCATCTGCTCCAGCACGGGAGAGTAGCCGTTCGCGTCGACCCGGCTGATGACTCCCAGAGAGAACACAGTGTCGATCCGGCCAGAGACTTCCCGCAGCGCCTCGATCACTCTGGGAAAGTTCTCCATAGGGCAACTGCCTTCTACGATTATCGAAAGCAGATGAACGTTCAAGAATTCCTCCTTGAGCTTGCCCGTGGATCTGTCGGCCATTATCTCCGTCAGCGGCGAATTCTCCTCGAACTCCAGGCCAGCACCAGCCGCGGCCATCGCTACCTTCTCCGCGTCGAGGAGCCTCAGCCCCACTCCCGGCCTGCCCATATCGATGGCGATGCCAACCTGCCCAATCCTGGTGCGACCGGTAACGTCGTTCGTCTTGCACTCCTCCGTACCACGACCCGGCACTCCCGTGGATGCCTTGGTCTCGGTCGGATCGCTCAGGAAATGGCTGAAGTTACGCAAGCTCCCGGACAGGTCCACCGTCTCGATGGCACCGAACGGGCAAGCGTTCTTCCGGACGCAGACGTAACACTCGACACAAACGTCCTGGTCGATAATGACCAGTTTCTTGGTAACGGGCTTGAAAGCATCCACCGGGCACACCGGGAGGCACAGCTTGCATCCTTTGCACTTGTCTTCGACGATAACCGGCATAAACCCTCCAAGTATTCCAGTAGGTGGGAACTGTACAGCATCACTGCAGGGCGCGAAGCACTGTCTCCGCCCTGTCGAGATTGAAAATGCCGCAGGCGCAGGCTTTGCCCGCCTCAACAGCGGCGTCCCTCGGATTCGACCGGCCGCACTTGACGTCGTCCATCACCTTGCGGACCAGGGAGGAGGCAACCAGGGCGTGGCCGCACATCGTGGTGAACTCCCTCACCGGCTCCTCCGCTAGTTTAGCAGTATTCCCGTGGACCCCGAGCGAGAGGTTGATGGAGTGCGGCTCCAGTCCCACCTCGTCACACAGTGAGAAAACCTCCTCGACGACGCCGCTGATGGTCACGGATATGCCGAGATCCTCGGCTTTCAACCGCCGGAGCAGCTGTTCCAGCTTTTCCCGGCTCGAGAAAGTGCAGCGCACGCCCGAGGTGTCGTCCATTTGGGCGATGACCGCTTCGGGATCGAGACCGGCCGCCATTGTGTCGCCCGTCTCGATGGAGCCCAGGTTAGTTGGGCCGGCCTCGAAGATGATTTCCAGCATCCGCTTGATCTTCGGCGCCGCACCCTTTTCGTTGAACCCAATCGCCGGTCTGGCTATCAGCACGAAGTCGTTCCTGAGCGACTCTGCCGTCCCGATCCTATGTAGTGAGTGTGTCATCTTCAATTCCTCAAGAGATCTGAGTTTCTTCAAGAGTTCTGCGTTCTAGGTTCTCTGTTTGACTTCAGCAACGGCGTGATGAACGCTCGCGCTGGCCACTGCCAGGCACTCAGAACTCAGAACCCAGAACTAGTCCTGCGCGAGGGGCCGGCCAAGGCCGACGTTGATCTTGGCATTGATCCTGGGCTCGAGACCCAGGGAGCGCAGCGGCTCCATGATAGGGATGCTCTTGTTGAGGCCGAGCCTGGAGACGGCGCACCAGGAGAACACCCCTTCGATCTCCTTGGCCACCTCCAGTACTACCGGCACGATCTGTCGAAGCATCGAAGGGTCGGCCTCGAATTCCACGATAGCGGAGAGAACCCGCTCTCCCTTCACATCCTGCTTGATCTTGCCGGTTCGGACGTCCTCCATGAGGTATGTCAGAGGATTGTTGGGTTCGAAATTGACGTCGAGCTTCGCCAGTGCCATGGTCATCTTCTCTACGTCATGGAAGTCGGTGCCTACGCCTGGCCGGCCGAACTCCACGGCCATACCGACACGACCCCTCTTGACCCGCCCGGTGACGTCGTTCGTCTTGACTTCCTCCGTTCCTCGCCCCCTCACCCCGGTCTCCTTGTGAGGGACCAATGGATCACTGAAGGCAGTTCTCACCGAGCGGGGCCACTGAAATGCTTCGGGCTGCCTGTAGATCGCCTGAACGGGGCATGGAGCCGCCCGCTGACAGGTGCCGCACTCGACGCATCGATCGTCGTCCACTTCGACGGCGCCGTTCATCGAGACGATGGCATTTACAGGACAGTACGGGATGCACTCCTCGCAGCCCGTGCAGGTAACCTCATCGATTCGCATACGCTCCTCCACATGATCTTGAGGTAGAGTGCCTTGCCCAATCTAGATCTAAGCGAAGGCTAAGGCGGCCCCCATCGTCATCCCCGCGAAGGCGGAGATCCACGCTGTTCAGCCGTCATCCCCGCGAAGGCGGGGATCCAGTGGTCGGGCCTACGAACTGGATTCCCGCTTCCGCGGGAATGACGGTTATCAGCATGCCCACATGCTTCGGGTGGGAAACAATGTAGATTCCGCCCTGGCTTCACTTCAGTATTGGCGCCCACAAGCGGAATCGAGAGATGCCTAGAAGTCAGGTCCGCTGTAGCCCAACTCGCGAGAAATCGAGAGAGTGGCGTGCTTGAGGGCGGGAAAGCACTCCAAGGCCCTCTCTCTCGTGAAACGCTCGGCAGGGCCCGAGAGATTGATCGACGCGACCACGCGGCCCTCCTGATTCCTGATCGCACAGGATATCGAGGAGATGCCCTCAGACCTCTCGCCGATGGACGCCGCGAAGCCCTGCCGTCGAATAACCTCTAACTCCTGCGCCAGCCGCACGGGGTCGATGGTCGTCTCTTCGGTCAGGGGTTGCAGTCTCGTCTCTTCGATCACCTTGCGAATCTCATCAGCTGGCAGATATGCTAGGATCGCTTTGCCGGGTGAACCGGCGTGCAGGGGGAGCGGCTTGCCCATCTCGTGGTAAATACGGCGCAGGTCGTGCGTGCTCTCCACCTGCTGAATGACCATGCGGCTCCGACCCTCCAGGATGTGCAGGGCCACTGTTTCGTTGAAGCGGTCGCGGAGCTCTCTCATGGGCTCGAGAGCCACATTCGCGAGGGAGAGCTGGGACTGAGCGACGTGGGCGAGCTTGAAAATTTTCGGACCGAGGGCGTACTTCTGACTGGAGGGAAGCTGCCGCAGGAGCCCTCCTGCCTCCATAGTGGCCAGGGCTCGGTGCACAGTGCTGCGCTTCAGCCCCAGCGCCCTTGTGATCTCTGCCACGCCGAGCTCGGGTCTATCAACGCTGAAGACATCGAGGATTTGGACGGCCCTCTCGATCGCTTCTACCGAGGTAGTCGCTGTGTCCCTCATGGCGGGATACCATCCCTCAAGATGCTGGACTCAGTATATAAGTCTGCAACTATCTCAGTCAAGACGCGTCGGTGCGCCTCGGTGTCCGCATTTCGGAGAATTCTAGCCGACGGCCTGCTTCAGGTCAGGGTAGTGTTCCAGCAGAGGCTCCGGAAGCGCCTTCGGGATGGGCTGATGGAACTCCAGTCGCATCTGGAGGGCGTTAACTACCGCCTTTGCCCCGTAATGGTTGTT
>JAJYKO010000375.1 GCA_021788565.1 Chloroflexota bacterium | reverse complement strand
CAACACGCCCTCGAGGATCTCCGCAGTGCGCCCCGCCATGGCCCCTACGTCAAGCAACGGCACTACGGAGCCTCTCATGTAGGCATGATTGTGTTGGAGGGTGGAAATCAGGTCCGGGATTCCACCTGCGTCGGCGAAGCAGACCAGGTGTCTATTCTCCCAGATTGCGTCGATCGCTACGTTTGGGAGGGGATCCATCCTGGAGGTCAGCAAGAATACCGTGGCGGCGCGCACGATTTCGTCCGGGTTCGGAACCGGGGCGAGAAACTTCAGCCTTACATTGCTCGGGAGCAGCTGAGCTTGCTGCTCGAGCAAGTCATCATAAAGCCCGTCGCGTTCGTCGCCCAACCAGCCGAAGGTGATCGTGCGATCAGGGAGAGTCCTGCCAACCTGCGATGCTACCTCGATGAAGAGATCAACACCCTTGCGGTGCTCGCGAGAGCCGATTCCGAGGACGTCGACGGTCGGCACTGGCTCCGGAACTTCCTTTACGGCGCTATCTCGCCTTAGGTGCCGATAATCGAGCTTCCCCTGTGGAATGACCACGGTATTCCGCGTGCCAAAGTTGCCGGCCACCGCCACGGTGCGGTCCCGGATGAACTCCGAGGAAAAGACCACCAGGTCGGAGTAGCGAAAGGCGTTCCTGATCCGCTCAACATTGCGATGAGTCGGGAATTCGTGGAGCAGCGAGAGCACCGCGTGCTCGCGGCCGTCGAGGAGTTGCGGAAGGATGTCCGTGCTTTCGAGCGTGTTGGCGATAACCCTGCGGATCCTGCCCGTGCCGCGGGTGCGATGAGTATTGCTGAGTTCGCCGATGTATGCAGCCCGTATGTTGGTGATGCCAACCGCGACGGCGACACTGTTCGCGGCGAAGTCGTTGAGCAATGGACCGGGCCGCAGCATTCCCACATAAACGTTGTATTGCGAACTCAGGTGGGTGAGAAGGGACAGGGCCACCATCGGTCCGCCGCTAACGGTGGCATCGTGGCTCAGGAGCAGCAGGTCTTCCTTTGCATCGTGATGCGGGACGGATCCCCGGAAAAAGTCGGCGCGATGTGATTGCCAGCTTCGACCCTCGAGGATGCCATGTTCAAGGAAGTGGGCGAGGGGGTCAAGACCAGCGACCGCGACATCTGGATTAGCCGCGAGGTAATCGGCGGCGGGGAAGTGCTCCTTTAGCTCCTGCAACGCGTGAGTCAGATCCGCCTTTTCGGCATCCGACTCCGGTCCGAGATGGTGGAGGGCCGCCCGGGCGGCACGACGCCAGCTGGCCAGGGACATCAGCACATCGGGGTCGGACTTGGCAAGGAGGTTCCTCAGCGTGGACAGTAATCCAGTGACACTGGGGCCCGGTGTTCGGCGTTTCCGTTCGTCGAAACCGTAGCCGTTCATTTGCCGCAAACCTTCCCTGTCAAGCCTTGGCAAGCTGGGCCGGGCCGAACTCGGTTCGGCGGGAACCCATATCGAACAGCGTATACGCGTACTTTGCTCCCGTAATGTCGATGCGACAGTCGCGTTGGACGCAGCACGGGATGGGCCCCAGGCTTCAGCTGCTCGCACTTTGGCCGTGTTGTCAGGGGATGTCTCTCCCGCTAGCCGACAATGTGACCCTTACCCCGAAACCAGCGTGGCGGGGTGTGCTTCGGGGCAAGGCCTGGCACGGTCGCAGCACCGACTGAAGCTGCCACTGGGGAAGTCCCGACAGAAAGTGCCCCATCCCCCTCGTAGGCGCCTGTAAGCAAAGCGGCGGCACCAAGTTCTTGGGGTGAGGGTCCACATCATTTGGATCATGTGGCTTCGCAAGAAGTTCGGCGAGCGTTCCTGGAAAGGCCGCTGCGCCAGCCGGTAGCTACCAGTGCTCCGGCGTCTGTCCTTTCGAACCGGTGGAACACAGGTGAGGAGAGCCAGGTCGGGGCGCGACTGAAGATGCCATGACGTACGCTGGTCACCGAGACGCGTTCCGAGGCGAAGCCGGAAGTGGCACCTTGGGATTCATGGTTGTAATGGGCGCCCTCCGCGCCCGAAGGACGGAATAGGTGGATTCGTCGAAGCTAAATCTAGAAAGCTGGTGGAACCCGGGACTGCTTGCGCAACCTGATCGTTTGACGGATCTACGTAGCTCGCATGGCCACATACCGTTCGCGTTCTGGGTCATCGACGCGGTTTCACCCCGGACTGTAGTAGAGCTGGGCGCCAGCAAGGGTGATTTCATTGCCGCGCTTTGCCAGCGAGTCCAAGAGATCGGACTGGATGCCGCGTGCTATGCGGTCGATACATGGGCTGGCGACGAGCGCTCCGGGCTATTGGGGGAAGAGGTATTCAACGAGGTTTCGGACTACTTCGGCCAGCACTTCCACGGGATTGCGAAGTTGATGAGGATGTCCTTGGCGGACGCACTTGGCTGCTTCGATGACGGATCCATTGATCTCCTCCATATCGATGGTGTCTGCACCTACGAGGCGGTTTCCGAGGGTTTCGAAGAGTGGCTTCCGAAGATGAGCTCGAAAGGGATCGTGATGCTCCATGACATCGCGGTGCGCGAGCGCGGCGTCGGGGTTTGGCGTTTCTGGGAGGAGCTTGCGCGGCAATACCCGAGCGTATCGCTCTCTCACTCGCAGGGGCTCGGCGTGGTTGCCGTTGGAGAAAAGGTGCCAGACGCATTCGGCGCCTTGGTGCGCGCCTTCGGTGCCGAGCCTGCCCTGGTTGCCGGGATATTTGAAGCAGCAGGTCGATTATGCGAGCTGAAGAGCGAGAGCAGGGCAAAGTTGCGGGAGGCCGAGGACGTTCGTAACGAGTACGAACGGCAGGTCGCGGACCTGAAAGCACATCGGGACCGACTCCTCGACCGCAGCTATCAGATGGAAAGGCAGCTTCGTGAGCAGGAGGAAGAGATTGCGCAGACGGGCGCCGAACTGCTGCGCGCAACGGACGAACTCGCTGGCCAGCGGTCCGTTGCCCAGCAGGCTGCGGCCAGTCTTGCCGATGTAGTGGCCCAGCGCGACGAGATCCTTACATCGGAAACCTGGCGGGCGGCGGCTTCGGCACGCCGGGCTGTCCACCTGGTGAAGCGCTTGGCTGGATGGACGAGGTTCTTGCGGCCCGTCTCAGTAGCGCTGGAGCCCGAACAAGGCTGCATCCCTGAACCGGACGGCATGCATTTTCGTGCCCTCGGGGGTTTGGTTCGTTATGCCCTGACCGGCATCGCGATGCGGCCGGGCCTTTATTGCTTCAATATCGATCTCGAATACGGGAAAGCCGAGGATGTAGAGGTCCATATTCTTCGTACCACGGCTGCCGGACAGACCGAGATAGCAGCGAGGTCCTTCTTCGGTGCGGACGGTAGCACAACTTTTACCGTGCCATCGGGTCTCCTGTCCGGCGAAGTGGAGTTGGCCCTGGTCGGGATGACGGGGCGTTACCGGATCAGGCGTTTCGCGATCAATCCAGCCGTGAGATTGGGTAACCCGGTGCTAAGCAAGGCCCTTTCCAGAGCGGTCTCCGGCGTCGATGTCGTGGCGCCCGACCTTAGTGCGCCGGAGTCCGCACCGAACGGTGCAGATCCATATGTCGAGTGGATCGAGCGCAACGAGAGGCTTACCTCGCGCGACCGTGAGCTGATCAGAGACGAGATAGCAAACTGGCGCTTCCAGCCGCTGATTTCCGTGATCGTCCCGGTCTACAACACACCTTCGGACGCACTGTTCAACGCACTCGAATCGGTACGTGCGCAGGCCTATCCGCACTGGGAGTTGTGTATCTCCGACGACGCCTCCAACGACTTTCAAATCGAGGAGTTGCTGGCTGAGTACCTTCGCGATCCCCGGGTGAAGATGCGCCGCGCGACGGAGAACGGCGGCATCTCGGCAAACACCAACCTGGCTTTGGAGCTTGCGGTAGGGGAGTTCGTTGCCTTTCTCGATGCCGATGACGAGATATCAGAGCTCGCGCTGTACTACGTTGCGCGAGAGATCAACGCTTTTCCGGGAGCGGAGCTGATTTTCTCAGACGAGGACAAGCTGGATGCAAACGGCCGCCGCTCACAGCCATACTTCAAGCCTCAGTTCTCCCCGGAGCTGATGCTGACCAAGAACGCAGTGACCCACTTGGCGGTCTATCGCGCGGCTACCGTGCGTGAGCTCGGAGGTATGCGCAGCGAGCTAGACGGATCACAGGATTGGGACCTTGCGCTGCGTCTTTTCGAAGCCAAGGGAGCCGGAAAGGATGTCATTCGCAGAATTCCGCGCATTCTTTATCATTGGCGTGTTTTGCCAGGTTCAACGGCTCTAGCAACCTCCGAGAAGGACTACGCCGTCGATGCCGGCCGGGAAGCGGTTGCGGGCTATCTGAGCCGCCAGGGAGTGAATGCGGAAATCGCTCCGGTCGAACGATCGTGGTCAAGGAATCGCATCCGGATTCCCTTGGGAGCTACTCCTCCGCGCGTCTCGATCCTGATACCAACGAGCGGCGACTACGAGTTGCTCCGAACCTGTCTCGACTCGCTTCTACAAAAGACTGAATATCCTAAATTCGAAACGCTAGTCATCATGGACGACTGGTCCAAGGATGACCGAACCTTGACGTATTTGGAGAGCCTGCGGGTCGCCGGCAAGGTAGTCGCCCTCAGTTACAGTCGAGCTCCTCGCCAGGGCTTCAACTATGCAATGGTCGTGAATCAGCTCGCCAAATCCGCCGCCGGCGATGTACTTGTGATGCTGAACGACGACACCGAGGTTGTCGAGGGTGACTGGCTCCGAAGCATGGTATCTACGCTCAGCATTCCCGGCGTTGGCGTTGTGGGCGCGAAGCTGCTCTACCCGAGTGGAGATATTCAGCACGCCGGGGTGGTCGGCGGCCTTGGCGGAACAGCAGGACATGCCTATGTCGGGTGGTCCGCAGATGACCCGGGGTACTTCGACGACCTTTTGGTGATTAGAAACGCTAGCGCCGTAACAGGTGCCTGTATGGCGGTGCGGCGCACAGATTTCGAGACGCTCGGTGGATTGGACGAACAACATTTTGCCGTGGCCTTCAACGACACGGATTTTTGCTTCAGGGCATGGCGGGCGGGATTACGGGTCGTGGTGGATCCCGATGCCATCGTCATACATCGCGAATCGGTCACGAGGGGGCAAGACGACACGTGGCTGAAACGGCGTCGCCTGCAGCGGGAGTCGGCGTTTCTGGAGGAGTGCTGGGGCCACATCATCTCCGATGACCCGTTTTACAACCCGAACCTGGTACTCGAGGTTGCCGAGATATACCACATGGACCCGCACCCTAGATTCGCATTGCGGCCGTGGGAGCAAGTCTGCGGATGAAATTGCCTAAGCCGACGCGATGCAGCGTGGTGGGAACCTCGTTCCTAGCGTGTGTCGACCGTGTCCAACACACGGGCAATGGGAATGGCGGGCGTCACCCTCGAAAGCAGGGTTTTGCGGCCAACTGGATCTGCTGAGCGCCGGGCCCCCGCTGCTCGCCTTATGAAATTTCGTAGGCGATGTATCCCAGACCCTTCAGTCCGGGAGTGGTCACATTTGCAAGACATGAGTAGGACAAAGGTGCCTGAGCTAGTACGAAGCGGATGTTCAGCTTGGCGAATGCCGGGCTGCATGGGCTGCCGCTGACGATGACGGAGTCCAAAGCTGGGTTCGACAGCTTCAGCTGCTGGTTGGGTGCCGGCTGGTAGTAGACGTGCGCAAATCGGTTCCAAATCGACTCTGAGCGTCCACTCGGATCGATAATTTTCCAGGCGGAGATGTCCGGGTACTGGCTGGTTGCGTTGAATACGTAGACCCCGGTACTGATCATCGAAAGGAATGCGATTGGCTGGCCCACCACGAGCCATCCCGGCGGTGTAGGCGATCCCGTCTTAGGCGCCAACTTCTCGATCTTGTCCACGTTTGACTGGAGCGTGGTATTGACCAGTGGAGATAGGCCCCGATAGAGCGGGTTGACGGTCACCGCCTGCAGGGCAAGAACCGGTAGCAAGAATACCGATGCGGTAAGGTAGCGGCCTCTTGCCAACAGGATGAGCCCGACTAGCACTAGCAAGACGAAGATTCCTACCACGTAGATCGATAC
>JAJYKO010000374.1 GCA_021788565.1 Chloroflexota bacterium | reverse complement strand
CTCCAGCCGAGCCGCCATCTGATGGCAAACAAATAAGTCCCCCACGTGCTGCGCGCGGTTATGGGAACGACAGACCTGCGCGACGTGGCGGCTCGCCAGGAGGCTCGCCCTCCCCTGACCAAAGCGCCGGCTCACCTGAATGTGAGATTAGGAGTGACGTCACGGCGCCCACCAAACCTAAAGTAAGGTCAAGGTGGAACCCATCGTCATCCCCGCGGAAGCGGGGATCCATCGCCCACACACGAAGCGTGGATTCCCGCCTGCGCGGGAATTGCCCATGCCCCTGTGGGGCACCAGCCGTGAAATGAAAGCGGGATAGCCTCCCTCAACCCGTCATGCCCGCGGAAGCGGGCATCCATGGCACCAGCGACTAGCCTGGATCCCCGCCTTCGCGGGGATGACGAGGAGTGGCACTCCCTCTTTCAGCGGAATGACGGTTACCGGCAGGCCGAATTACTTCGGGTGGGAAGCCATGTAGATTCCACCCTGGCGTTACTTTAGTACCGTGACACGGAGATCTTGTAGGGGCCGCGTGATGCTGCACTCGCTCGCATCACGCCCTGCCGGCGCGCAGCGGGCGGGCACAGAGGCCCGCCCCTACATGTCGAATTCCCTGTGTCAGGGTCCTAGCCCCCTGGTCGTTCAGCGCCTGGCATTGTGAGCGAGTCTGCGGTCCTGCGTGACGTCTCAGTCCTGAGGGACGGGGTCAACCTGCGCGTCTTAACCCGGCCGTTCACGGCCGAGGCGGTTTCATGCCACGCGACGAAGAGAGGCATGTCAGAGGGGGCTTGACGCGGGAGTCGCGATGCGCCATACTTTCGGCGACATAATAGACCGACGGTCGGTCTAATGTCGAAAGGAAGGTGCGGGCATGGCACGCGCGGTCAAGGAAGAGGACTACACAGCCAGGCGCAACGCCATCCTCGACTCGGCCCAGCGGCTCATCTACACCAAGGGCTACGAGCAGATGGCGATCCAGGACATCCTGGACGACCTCCGCATCTCCAAAGGGGCATTCTTCCACTACTTCCACTCGAAGCCAGCGCTGCTGGAGCTGCTTATCGATCGCCTGGTGGGGGAATCGGAGCGGGTCCTCAGCCCCATCGTAGACGATCCCGAACTGTCTGCCCTGCCAAAGCTCGAGCGCCTTTTCGCCACGGCGAACAGCTGGAAGGTCGAGCGGAAGGACTTCCTCCTCGGGTTGCTGCGGGTGTGGTACACAGACGAGAACGCCATCGTCCGCCAGAAGGTGCTGGCCGCGGGCTATTCTCGCGTGATACCGATGATCGCGACGGTCATCCGGCAGGGTGTCCGGGAGGGCGTCTTCACCGTCCAGCACCCCGACCACATCGGCGAGGTTGTGATGTCCCTCATGCAGGGGCTTGGGGACAGTTTCTCCCAGACTCTCCTCACCTTCGAGTCCGATGGCCGCGCCGACTCGCGATGCCTGGAGACGATCGTCGCCGCCTACACCGATGCGCTCGAGCGGGTGCTGGGGGCGCCGGCGGGTTCCGTGAGGCTGATCGACGAGGAGACGATAAGGGAGTGGGTCACGTCGGCGAGGATGATGAAAGCTCCCTCTCCCTCTGGGAGAGGGGTGAGGTGAGGGTGTAGGGCAGGGTCTTGTGTCCTGCCGCCCGGCGGCGATCGTCGCAGGGGCGGGGTCGCCCCGCCCGATCGTCGGGCGCGGAAACCGCGCCCCTACATGTTGAGTCCGCTGTTGTGGGCCACTGGAGGCAGCGGTGAGTACCGGAACTACGATAGAAGACGAGGCGGAAGGAACCGGCGGCTCGAGTCCCGCCATGCCCTCGGAGTGGCCACGGCTGCTCACGTTTCCCTTTCCCATCCGCAACGCGGTTCGCCGCTGGCGCGGCATGCTCGGCATGGTGATCGGGGTTGGCCTCGCCCTCGGCATGGTCCTGACGATGATGGGCATTCTGGGGACGGCCCTGGACGCCATCATGGGCGATTTCAGGCAGTCGGGCGCCAACGTCTTCGTCGTGGTCAACGGCGGCAAGCTGGTGCAGCTGAAGACCGGCGACAACCCGGGTACCATCGACCACGCTTCGGCCGTACTCTCGAAGATTCAGAGCATGCCCGGCGTTCAGGACGCCGTGGGCGTGCTCGCATGGTCGCTAAAGGAGGAGCAACAGGGGCCCCAGGCGCGCAACCTGCCGGCCCAGTTCCTGCCGGCGATGGCGGTGGACGGAGACCCGACCCAGATTACCAACGAGGTGGTCATGCGCGAGGGCCGCTGGCTGCGTCGTGGCAACGAGGTGGTCCTCGGACCGAGCCTGGCCGCGACCAAGTCGCTCAAAGTCGGTGACTCGCTGAGCTTAAACGGCCAGGAGTATGACGTTGCGGGAATCGGCAAGATGCGAGGCTTTGGTGCGGCTGGCGACTCCGTCGCGTACCTCGACGCGCGCACCCTGCGCCAGCGGGGCATCATCGGCGACATCGTGAACTACATCGCGGTCCAGACCACCGCGCCCTCCGCGGTGATCAATTTCGTCGCCGACTTCCCCTCGCTCCGCGCCGTCGAGTCGCAGGCGCTGTACCACGAGATCAGATCCTCCTCGGACTTCGCCTCCGCCAGCCTTACCTACTGGCTGATCGATCTGATCATCCTGTTCATCGCGGGGATGTTCGTCAACAACATGCTCGGTAGGTCGGTGGCAGAGCGCCGCATGGAATTCGCGACGCTGCGCGCCATCGGAGTGCCGAGCCGTAGCATCCTTTTCAGCGTCGCGGCTGAAGCCCTCTTCATCATTCTCGCATCGTACTGCGTGGGGTTCGTGGTCTCCCTGGTTCTGGGGGCGGCTGTGAACGGGCTGCTTTCACCCGCCTATGGTTTGCCTCCCATGTTCGGCGTGGACCCCACTAGCTATTCCGTCATCCTCGTGATATCGATCGCGATGGGCCTGATCGCGGGGTTCTTTCCCGCTCGTGCCGCCACCAGGGTCGATCCCCTCGAAGTGCTTCGGGAGGCGTGAGGATGCTGGAGATGAGCGCGGTTTCCCGAAAATACGTGGTGGGTGACTCCGACATCTGGGCTCTGCGCGACGCGACGCTCTATCTCGCGGATGGTGATTTCGTCAGCCTCGTAGGACCCTCCGGCTCCGGCAAGAGCACCCTGTTGCAGATAATCGGCCTGCTGGACCGGCCCACCAGCGGCACCGTCAGCCTGGACGGCCAGGATCTGGCCGGGCTGGACGACGAAGAGCGTGCGCGGCTTCGCCTGATCACGATCGGCTTCATCTTCCAGCGGTTCCACCTTCTGTCGGACATGACCGCGTTGGAGAACGTGGCCCTGCCGCTCGAGGTGGCCGGGGTGCCGGCCGACGAGCGCTACGAACGGGCCGCGCTGTTGCTGCGTGAGGTCGGGCTCCACGACCGGCTGCTGTTCATGCCGGCGCAGCTCTCCGGGGGACAGCGGCAGCGGGTTGCGGTGGCGCGTGCGCTGGCCAACGACCCCAGGTTGATCCTGGCCGATGAGCCCACGGGGGAGTTGCATAGCGAGGACAAGCACACCATCATCGAACTGTTCGAGCGGCTGAACGGCCAGGGCAGGACAGTGGTGGTGGTCACCCACGACCCGGAAGTGGCGTCGGCGGCGCGCCGCCGGCTCGAGATTCGGGATGGATTCGTCACTGAGGTAAGGGTATGAGGGAGGTTTCGCCTGATGATTCCGAATGAAACCCGACCTATGCTGAAAAAGGGTGTGGTCCCGAGGCAGCGGCCTTCCTCCCGACGATGGTTGATATACGGCGTCGTTCTCGTCGCCCTGGCTGCCGCGGTAGTGGCGCTAGTCGGGCAGGGGAACAAGCCGGCCGCGTCCCCGCCGCCGACGGCGGCCATCGCTACGCTCTCAGCCCACGGCACGATCGAGCCGGTAGCCCAGGCGACCGTGGCCACCATGGGTGGCGGCGTCGTGCGGTCGCTGGCGGTGCAGGTTGGGGACGCCGTCCACGCGCAGCAGGAGATCGCGGAGATCAGCACTCCGGCCCAGACCGAGGTGCTTGTGGCTCCGTTCGCCGGCACCGTGATGGGTCTCAGCGCGCATCTGGGGGACACGCTGATGCCGGGAGCCGCGGTTGCGACCATCGGGGATCTCAGCCGCCTCCAGGTGGAGACCAACGATGTGGACGAGTACCTGATCAGCCAGATATATCCCGGCCAATCGGTGACCATGACGGTCGAGGCACTGGACAGCCGCAAGCTCACGGGGACCGTCGACACGGTGGCGCTGGTCCAGCAGACGTCGAGCTCCGGGGTTAGCAACTATCCGGTCGTCATCCGGCTGAACGCCACCGACCCCGACCTCCGCCCCGGCATGACCGTCCGCATCGTCTTCACCCCAAAGGGCGGGACGTCATAGGTGATGGGGCGTGGGTGAGGGAACGGATGAGGGGAGGTGGAGCGAAGACACCGGTGGTCAGGATGGGGAGGGCGAGGGTCCGCCCGAGCCGCCTCGTGATGGACAACCAACACGCTTCCGAAGGATGGCCACATGATAAGGATGGCCAAATGATAAGAGGAAAGGATGGCGGTGCGCGACGTGGCGGCTCGGCGGGAGCCTCGCCCTCCCGAGGAGCCTCGCCCTCCCGAGGAGCCTCGCCCACCCAGGACGGATTCCCGCGCCACCGTATAATAGGCTCTGTTGCACAATCGGCGATTTGAGGTGAACACACGCATGGAAGGTGGTGATCCTCTCGCCACGTCTTATCCATCCCGCACTTCGCCACAGCACGGCGTCATGCCCACTCATGGCAAGCCCACCATTGTCTTCCTGACTGTGTGCACCAAGGACCGCCATCCATGGCTAGCCTGTTCTCGAGTTCACTCCCTCCTTCGGGACACATGGCAGGAGGCACCAACCTGGTTGGTCGGACGTTACGTGATCATGCCCGATCATATTCACCTCTTCGCCGGAACCCACGACGGGCAAATCGCCCTGGAGAATTGGGTACGATACTGGAAATCGCAGTTCACTAAGCGACACGGCCGACCGGAGCATCGATGGCAGTCCGGCTATTGGGATACGAGGCTGCGTGGAAATGAGAGCTACGAAAGCAAGTGGGAATACGTGCGGAACAATCCGGTGAGGCACGGCCTCGTAAGGAGGGTCGAGGATTGGGAGTTCCAGGGAACGATCAACGACCTCCCCTGGTAAGCGGATGGGCGGCCGCGACCTGGGAGGGCGAGCGTAGCGGTGGCGGAGATAGGATAGACACCGCCCCCGGGAGGGCGAGGGTAGCGGTGGCGGAGATAGGATAGACACCGCCCCCGGGAGGGCGAGGGTCCGCCCGAGCCGCCTCGTGATGGACAACCAACACGCTTCCGAAGGATGGCCACATGATAGGGATGGCCTCACGATAAGAGGAAAGGATGGAGGTGCGCGACGTGGCGGCTCGGCAGGAGCCTCGCCCTCCCGAGGAGCCTCGCCCTCCCCTCTCCTCAATCCCCCGTCCCCTGATCCCTCTCCCCTGTCCCCTGATCCCTGTCCCCCGCCTCAGAACAGCGCCTCGTACTCGCCGCCGTCCACAGGAATAACGGCTCCAGTCACGAAGCTGGCTCGCTCCGAGGCGAGGAACACGGCTACGCTGGCGAGCTCGTCCGGCCGGCCAATCCGCCCCATGGGGATGTCCGCGGCGTAGGCCTTTCGCACCTCCTCTTCGCTCTGGCCGGTCTGCCGAACGCGAGCAGCCACCATCTGCTTCACCCGATCGGTTTCGTTGTAGGCGGGGCAGACGCTATTTACCGTTATTCCGTCCTTGGAGAGCTCGTTGGACATGCTCTTCGCGAGGCCGAGCACGCCGGGCCTGGAGGTGTTGGACAGAATCAACGTGGGCAGCGGCTGCATGGCCGCTATGGAGACGATGTTGACTATCCGCCCCCACTTCTGCCTCAGCATGTGGGGAACCACTTCCTTGGAGAGCATGACTGCGCTCATCAGGTTCAGATCGACGGCGTTCCGGAAGTCCTGGACGGACGCCTCCAGAAAGGTGGTTGGCGGCGGTCCACCCGCGTTGTTCACCAGGATATCCACCCGACCGAAGCGGCGCATGGTCTCCTCAACCAACCGCTTCACCTCATC
>JAJYKO010000373.1 GCA_021788565.1 Chloroflexota bacterium | reverse complement strand
TCAACCCCATACCGGGATATGAAGGCCCGGTCTTCTTTCTCCTGGCAGCCAGAGCCTTGAAGTGCCTGTGATTCCAGGTAACGACGACCAGTGATAGCTCGCTGGCTACCCTAGCGATAACCGCGTCTTCCGTCCCGCGCGCGAACTCGTGCTGGACGAATCGGACCTCATGTCCATGTTCGTGCAGAAAACGAGCGACAGAGGCCGGAACGTTCTCGTCAATCAGCAAGCGGATGGACGGACGCTCCACTCAGACGGCCTGTCTGCGCTGCGCTTCCTCATGGGAGATCGCGACGCGCACATCGTCCGGGGTGAGGATAGGATACTCCTGTATGATCTCCTCGATGTTGTAGCCCGCCTCGTGGAGACTCCAGATCGCGGACGTCGGGATGCGTGTGCCGGAAAGAATGGGAGCGTTCTGGGCGATGAACCGGTTTCGGCTCACCTGTCCAATTTCCGACGGGCTGCGTTCCCTCAGCTTCTTGGCCTCGTTCTCTACCTCTTGCTCGATCTCCCGGATGAAGATCGGGAATGCTCCCTGACCTAGCGGGCGGCCCGCCACGACGTGGTGCTCACCAGGTTCCTGGAAGTAGACCCGGCGGTTCCAGACGTAGAACTTGAGGCTCGACCAGGGGGCTTCGTAACGCTCCCTCAGCCAGTTCCCCACCTTCTGGAGTTCCTGGAGAGAAACCCCATGCTTGTTCCGCAGCAGCGACAGTGTGCGGAGGCCAACCACGTCGCGAAAAGAGTAGATGCGACTGAAGGCGCGACGATTCTCGTCGGCATACTGGGGCGAGAAGAATCCAATGCGGTCCCAGTACCCGAGCTGGCGCATAGTGAGTCCCGATAACCGGACGACCTGTTCGGCACTGAAAGCCAGCAGAGCGCCCACTGCAGTGCACCCCTTTCCAAAGACACCGACTACACCCTAACTGTAGCCCTGACTTGAGAAGGTTGTCAAATGTCCTACTTGACGCGAAATCGCCTCGATAGATACAAAACGGGTGGTTTCGCGATAACGAGGTCGACACGGGGAAAGAAGTTGTGTAAGCTTGCCTCGCTCCTCTCTATCACTTCGTGCGTCGCCGATCGGAAACCTTAGTAACCGCCCCGGAGGCCAAAAATGCCGCCCGGCGGTTGATGAGTCGATACTCGTGGAGTCACTGTCGCATGATCGCGAACGGCTTTCAGGATATCGAGAAACTCGAAGCGGACCTCTGGCAGGCGGCCGACAACCTTCGAGCCAACTCCAAGCTGACCTCATCCGACTACTTCATGCCGGTGCTCGGCATCATCTTCCTCCGCCACGCGGCGAACCGCTTCGCCGCGGCAACCCGACAGATCGAGGAAGACCAGGCCAGCGGCAAGATGCCGCCCAGGAAGGTGCAGCCGGCTGACTACGTTCGAAGGCGGGCGCTCTGGCTGCCAGAAGGGGCGCGCTACGACGTCATCATGCAGAGAGCCTCTACGGACGGTGCCGATCTTCCCACTCTAGTCAACGAAGCCATGACGGTAATCGAAGAGAGCTTCGAGCCGCTGCAGGGGGCCCTGCCGAAGAACTACGGGATCTTCGAGCCGAAGGTGCTGGAAGACCTCATGCGGCTTTTCAACAGCGAGCTGATCAAGCAGGCGACAGGAGACGTGTTCGGGCGGATCTACGAGTACTTCCTGGCGAAGTTCTCCATCCAGAAGGCCCACGACAACGGCGAGTTCTTTACCCCGTCCTCGATAGTTCAGATCATCGTGAACGTGATCGAGCCGGATCACGGAAGAGTCTTCGACCCGGCGTGCGGCTCTGGGGGAATGTTCGTCCAGTCCAGCCACTTCATCGAGCACGAGGGAGAGGACACCGCCAGGAAGGTGGTGTTCTACGGGCAGGAGAAGAACGGGGACACGATCCACATCGCCCAGATGAACCTCGCCGTCCACGGCCTGGAGGGGAAGATAGCCGAGGCGATCACCTACTACCAGGACGAGCACAGCCTGGTGGGTCAGTGCGACTTCGTGATGGCCAACCCGCCCTTCAACGTAGATATGGTGGATGCCGAGAGCATAAAGACGGATGTGCGCCTCCCCTTCGGCCTGCCCGGGGTGAACAAGGACAAAAAGGTCTCCAACGGTAACTATCTGTGGATCTCCTACTTCTGGAGCTACCTGAACGAGAAGGGCAGGGCCGGGTTCGTCATGTCGTCCCAGGCGTCCAGCGCCGGGCATGGGGAGAGGGATGTCCGCAGGAAGATCGTCGAGACCGGCGACGTGGACGTCATGATCTCCATCCGGTCCAATTTCTTCTACACCCGGAGCGTCCCCTGCGAGCTGTGGTTCTTCGATCGGGGCAAGCCGGTGGAGCGCAGGGATAAGGTGCTGATGCTGGACGCTCGCAACGTCTACCGCAAGGTCAACCGCACGATCAACGACTTCTCGCCCGAGCAGATGAGCAACCTCTCCGCGATAGTCTGGCTCTACCGCGGGCAACGGGAGCGGTACCTTGCCCTGGTGCGGGACTACCTCGGCGCGGTCTGCACCGAGAGCGCGCTCGTTCCAGACGCGCTCGCCGGCTTCGAGATCACCCTCGCCGATCTGCTGGGCCGCTTCGCCGCCGTTGTCCCTCCTAGCATCGAGGAACCTGGGTTGTCCTCAACCCGGGCAGTCGATTTCGCCGCCGCCCTCTCCGAGCTCGGCGTCGCGACGGCTGCCTACGAGGCCGACCGTGCCTCCCTCCTTACCGCCCTCGATGCCTTCCGCGTTCGCTTCACCGGCGACCTGCCGGAAACCAACGATGCGCAACTTGCCGCTCGCCGCACCTTCGATCCCACCGCCGAGGCCACTCGCGGTCTGGTCAAGCAGGTGGACCTGCTGTACAAACTCGCTGCCCGCGCGGCAGACCTGGCAGCAGAACTCGCCGGCAACAACGGGAATAACGGGAACAATGGTGCGTCGCCAGGCAACGACCGCCGCGCCGCTGGCCGTCTGCTGAAGACGCTCGATGCAAAGCGGAAGGCCTCGACCGAGCAACTCAGGCAGCCAGCGTACTTCCACCGCCAGGTGGTGTGGCTGCAGGACCGGTTCCCCGGTGCTGAACTCCGTGCTGTCCCGGGCCTGGTGAAGCTCGTGGACCGCGCTGAGATCGAGGCCGCCGACTGGAGCCTGACGCCAGGGCGGTACGTTGGGGTTGCTCCCGCCGAGGAGGATGGAGAGTTCGACTTCGAGCAGACGCTACGAGATATCCACGCCGAGCTGGTCGACCTCAACAGCGAGGCCGTGGAGCTGGCGGCGAAGATCCAGGCCAACTTCGAGGCGCTGGGGATATGAGTCAGTCTCTGAAGTCGCTTGATCAACTCGGGTACGTCAGCCGCGGCCGGTCAAGGCATAGACCTCGTGATGCCGAGCACTTATATGGAGGACCCTACCCGTTTATTCAAACAGCGGACGTGAAGCGGGCCGATCTCTACATAACGGAATGGTCACAAACCTACAGCGTTGCAGGGCTTGCCCAGAGCCGAATGTGGAGTGCAGGCACGCTTTGCATCTCCATCGCTGCAAATATCGCCGAGACCGCGATCCTTGGCATCGATGCTTGCTTTCCCGATAGCGTCATCGGTTTCATCCCCGACGAGGATAAAGCTGATGCCCGTTTCATCAAGTACATGTTCGATGCCTTTCTCCAGCGCAGTTACCAGCAGTTCACGCAAGGTGCTACACAAGACAACCTGAGCCAGGAGAAATTGCTCTCCATCAAGTTCCCAGTACCTGACATTCATGTGCAGAAACGAGTCGCTGATATCCTCTGCGCCTACGACCTACTGATCGAGAACAACCGCCGACGGATGGAGTTGCTTGAGGATGCGGCACGGCAGCTATATAGGGAGTGGTTCGTCCGCCTGCGGTTTCCCGGCAGCGAGCACACGCCTATCAGGGACGGATTGCCTGAGGGGTGGGCGAAAGTGACCGCATTCGAGGCTATGGAAGTCCTGAGCGGTGGCACACCAAAGACCGAGGTATCCGGCTACTGGGATGGTGAAATACCGTTCTACACGCCAAAGGATGCGAGCGACGCCTGTTACGCGATCACGACCGCTCGGGCCGTCACTGAAGTCGGCCTGAAGAACTGCAACAGTCGCCTCTATCCGAAGGACACGGTCTTCATCTCAGCACGAGGCACCGTAGGAAAGCTGAACCTGGCGTACCAACCTATGGCAATGAGCCAGTCATGTTACGCATTGATCGGTAAAGGCCATGTTTCTCAGCTCTTTCTGTACTCAGCCCTCAAGGAGTCCATCTCGTACCTGAAGCAACAGGCTGCCGGTGCGGTTTTCGATGCCATTGTGGTTGACACTTTCAAGCGCATTCCGTTCATGTTGCCCGATGAAAGGATAGCTCGACTTTTCGAGCAGAACGTCGCGCCTGTCTTCAGCCAGATAGGGAACCTCTCGGAGCAGAAACAGAGACTGAGGGCCGCGCGTGATCTGCTGCTGCCAAGGTTGATGAGCGGTGAGATACAGGTGTGAGTGGGAGGCTACGAATATACTCGATCTACTCCGAAATGGGTATAATGAATCCATGAAGAAGACCACCCTGGAATTCGATGAAGAGCTATACGACAGAACGCGAGAGGCCCTTGGGACCAGGGGGCTGAAGGCTACCGTGCAGCGCGCCTTCGAAGAGGTGCTCGCGCTGCAGGCCCGCCGAACAGCCATCCAGCAGCTCCAGGGGATGGACGGCCTGGACCTGGATAAGCCTGAGGTCATGGCAGAGGCATGGCGATAGCGCCCCGCTACATCGCCGACAAGAGCGCCCTCGCCCGACTGCGCTACCCCGAGGTGAACGCGGCCCTTTCTCCGCTGATCCTCTCGGGAGACGTGGCGACCTGCGCCCTCATCGAGATGGAGATCCTTTACAGTGCCAGGGGCTACGACGAGCTGGTCAAGACTCGCGACACCAGGTCCCTCGCTTTCCCGTCGATCCCCATCACTCAAGCGGATTTCGATCGGGCGATTCAGACCATGGAGGCCCTGGCGCGGTCGGGCCGGCATCGGGCGGTCGGCATACCCGACCTCCTGATTGCGGCGGTCGCGGAGCGGGCGGGACTGACACTGCTCCATTACGATGCCGATTTCGATTCTGTCGCCAACATCACCCGCCAGCCCATGCAGTGGGTGGTGCCGCGAGGCACGGTCCCGTGACTGCCGGCTGCCCGTAACCGTATCGGCGGGTCTCGGGGCGTCGATTCCAGGGCGGCAATGCGGGGCAGCAAGAAACGTCTGACAGAGGTCCTGGCTGGTGGCGCTAACCGACGTCAACACTGAAGACCGGCTGGTCCAGAAGAGCTTCGCCGAGCATCTCCACGAGGTGCTCGGCTGGGAGAGCGTTTACGCCTACAACACCGAGACCTTCGGCCCCAACGGTACGCTGGGGAGGACGAACGAGCGGGAGGTAGTGCTGGTCCGCGACCTCCGGGCGGCTCTTGCGCGGCTGAACCCGGGGATGCCCGAGGCAGCTAGGGAACAGGCGGTCGAGAAGCTGACGCGCGTGGACTACTCCCGCTCCCTCCTCCAGCTCAACCGCGAGTTCTACGGCTTCATCCGTGACGGCGTGCCGGTAGACTGGCGCGATGCGAAGGGCCAGTTCCATCAGGGTCGGGCGCGGGTCATCGACTTCCACAACGCGGGCAGCAACCGGTTCCTGGCTGTACGAGAACTGAAGATCCAGGGGCTGCGCGTCCCGCACTACAACAGGCGCGCCGACCTGGTGTGCTTCGTCAACGGGCTGCCGCTGGTCTTCATAGAGCTGAAGGCGGTCTACAAGAACATCCGCGCGGGCTTCGATAACAATCTCACCGACTACCTGCACGAGCACAGCATCGCGCACGCCTTCCACCACAACGCCTTCCTCGTTGTCAGTAACGGCGACCACGCCCGGTACGGCTCGATCACCAGCAGGTGGGAGCACTTTACCGAGTGGAAGCGTAACGACGAGAAGGACAAGGGTAGCCTTGATGCGCTGACTCTCCTCAACGGGATGCTGGCCAAAGAGCGCCTTCTTGATCTGGTGGAGAACTTCATCCTGTTCGACGACAGCAAGCCCGGGGGCACGCGGAA
>JAJYKO010000372.1 GCA_021788565.1 Chloroflexota bacterium | reverse complement strand
GAATCGCTGAGCACCTGGCCAAGCAGATAGAGAAGCGCACGGGCTTCGAGAGCAGGGTAACGGTGCTGGGCCATCTGCAGCGAGGTGGTTCGCCCTCCGTGACCGATCGAGTGAACGGCACCCGCTTCGGCGTCGCGGCGGTCGAGCTCATCAAGGAAGGCAAGTTTGGCTATATGCCGTCGCTAAAAGGCAACAAGATCGTGCCAATCCGGATCGCCGACGCAGTTGCGAGAACCAAGACCGTCGATCTGGAGTTGTACAAGCTAGCCGAACTGTTCTATTAGGGGACAGGGGACGGGGGACGGGGGCCAGGAGTAACGAACAGGATAGACAGGATATGCAGGACATGAGTTGGGTTGGCCCACCTATGAGATCTCATCCCGTTCACCTTTTGCGGTGTCCCAGATCCCTGGCTCCTGCTCTCTGTCCCTCTTCGTGATATAATTACGCCTGCTGTAAGGGAAAAGTAGTTTATTACAGATATCGGTTAAGCTTCTTCGGCCAGACGAGGAAGATGGCAACGAAGGCGCATATGAGTTTGATTCAGAGCATCCGGCGGGATATCGAGACCATCTACGCTCGTGACCCGGCCGCCATCAATACAATTGAGATACTCCTCGCCTACCCAGGGTTCCACGCCAGGCAGTTCCACCGCCTCGCCCATACCCTCCACAACTGGAAGGTGCCCGTTTTCCCCAGACTCGTTTCTCATCTCAGCCGTTTTCTCACCGGGATCGAGATTCACCCCGGTGCCAAGATCGGCGAAGGTTTCTTCATCGACCATGGCATGGGAGTGGTGATCGGCGAGACAGCCGAGATTGGCGACAACGTCATGTTGTACCAGGGAGTGACCCTTGGCGGCACCAGTACCCAGAAGACCAAACGCCATCCCACCCTGGGAGACAACGTGGTGGTCGGAGCCGGTGCCCACGTTATCGGGGCCATCACCATCGGGGATAACGTCCGGATCGGTTCGGGCTCGGTGGTGGTCAAGCCCGTTCCTGCCAACTCCACCGTAGTGGGCGTGCCCGGACGGGTCGTGGCCCGAGTAGACCCGGCCAACGGCACTGTGGAGAAACTGCCTGACCCTGAGGCCGAGGCAATACATTGCCTGCATCGGAAGGTCACCGAACTGGAACGCCGCCTCAGAGCACTCGAGGGGGAGAAGGACGGCGACGGTAGAAACGGCGACGAGGAGCCTGCCGAAATGGAGGAGTTTCGCTACAGCTACAGCAGTTCCCCACAGGTGTGGGAGTAGCCCCGCGAGTACGGGAGAAAGGGAGTCCTGACGTGATAACAAAGGACATGACTATCCAGGAGGTAGTCGCCCAGCATCCCGAATCTATCCCTGTGTTTGAGCGCTACGGCCTCGGCTGTATCGTCTGCCTCGCGGCCGAGTTCGAGAATCTGGAGGCAGGGGCGATCGTTCACGGCGTGAAGGTGAGCGATCTGCTCAGGGATCTCAACAAAGTAGCTGACAGCAAATAGCTGTCAGCTGATAGCTAGCCCTCATCAGTCATCGGTCACCAGTCGTAAGTGACGGGCCGAGGGTTCGTATTGTCATTCTGCACGGCAGTACGAACGGGCCAGGCTAGTCGACGGCTGATAGCTGATGACTGATGACCATAAGTGAGACATTGATGTCCGAAGATAACGGTAGCAACGGCTTCGCGCCCCGGAGGGCACCATCATACGACGACGTGTTGAACTGCATCCGGTGCGGCCTCTGCCTGTCGGTGTGTCCCACCTACCGCGAGGCGGGCACCGAGACTAACTCCCCCCGGGGCCGGGTGGCGCTGATCCGGGCCGCCGTCGAGGGAAAGCTGGAGCTCAGTCCCAACTTCGTCGACCACATGTACCGCTGCGTCAACTGCATGGCATGCTCCTCTGTATGCCCATCCGGGGTCCAGGCACAAGAGATCATCCTGGACGCTCGGGTTGAGATAGACAACAAACTGCCGCAGCCGGCCGTCAAGAGTCTGGTCTTCGATCACATGCTGACCTCGCCGGGCAAACTTGAGACCGCGACACTGCCTCTCAAGCTGTACCAGCGGAGCGGGCTGCGCTGGCTGGCAGAGAAGTCGGGCGTGCTAGGGCTGCTGCCGCACCACCTGGGAGAGATGGCGAAGATGCCGCCTACAGCGAGCCTGCGGCCCCTGAGGGGACAGCTGCCGGAGGTGACGCCAGCGCAGGGCGAGCGCAAGTACCGGGTCGGGTTCTTCCTCGGTTGCGCCCAGAGCCTGCTCTACGCCGACACCAGCGCCGGCACTGTTCGGGTACTCTCCCGCAACGGGGCGGAGGTTGTCACACCCAGGGCGACCGTGTGCTGTGGCATGCCGGCGATGTCCTACGGCGACCTGGACACGGCCATGAAGCTCGCCAGGCAGAACATCGACACCTTCGAGAAGGCCGGCGTGGACGCTATCGTGACGGACTGCGCAACCTGCGGCGAGTTCGGCAAGCAGTACAAGGATCTCCTGAAACACGACCCCGCCTACGCCGAGAGGGCAGCCGCATACAGCGCCAAGATGAAGGACATCAGCCAGTTCCTGGCCGAGATTCCTATGAACGACCACCTCGGGGAGGTGAAGGCGAAGGTGACCTACCACGACCCCTGCCACCTGGTACGCGGGCAGGGGATCTCCGCCGAACCGAGGAAGCTGCTCCAGATGATCCCGGGCGTCGAGTTCATAGAGATGAAGGAGGCCAACTGGTGCTGCGGCGGGGCCGGCACCTACGCACTGACACATTACGAGATGTCCATGGGAATACTGGATCGAAAGATGGCGAACGCGGGATCCACAGAAGCCGAGGTGATCGCCTCCGGCTGTCCAGTGTGTCAGATGCAGCTGGGCTACGGCGTCAAGCGAGCCGGCCTGAAGATGAAAGTTACGCACCCGATAGCACTGTTGGATAAGGCGTATAAGAACCGAAAGTAGCCGCAAGCTTCAGCTTGCGCGTGGCCGCGCCGCAACAGAACGCGCGCCCTGCGCTTCGCTCCGGGCCTTGACGCTCCCTTGCTGCGCGTCAAGGGCCTAAAGTCCGCGGCTACAAGAGTGTAGGTTAACTCTCCGCCCGGGGGTGGATCTTGAAGCCAGAGACAATCGAACAACTTCGCTCCATCGTCGGCGCCGGCCACGTCCTCACGACACCGGAAGACCTGGTGTGCTACGGCTACGACGCCAGCTGGCTGATGAGCCGGGCCGGCGTCGTCGTGCTGCCTGGATCCACAACTGAGGTCGCCGAGGTCGTGAAGCTCGCCAACCGAGAGCGTATACCGCTGGTTGCTCGCGGTGCGGGCACGGGGATGTCCGGCGGGTCCATCCCGGACGAGGAGAGTATCGTCCTGGCCGTCACCCGAATGAACCGCATCAAGGAGATCGACCTGGTGAACCTGGTGGCCGTGGTCGAGCCGGCCGTCATCACCGCCGCGCTCCAGACCGAGGTCGAGAGCAAAGGACTCTTCTATCCACCGGACCCCGCCAGCCTCAAGCAATCCACCATCGGGGGCAATGTGGCCGAGGGAGCGGGTGGGCCGCGCTGCTTGAAGTACGGTACCACCAAGGACTACGTGCTGGGGTTGGAGGTGGTGTTGCCCTCGGGCGAGGTCATCCGCACCGGCGGCAAGTTGATGAAGGACGTGACCGGATACAACCTTACCCAGCTCTTCGTTGGCTCCGAGGGCACCCTCGGGGTAATCACCGAGGTGATCCTGAGGCTGGTCCCGAAGCCGGCCGCCAAGCGAACGGCCATGGCAGTCTTCCCGAAGCTGGACGACGCCACCCAGACGGTGACCAATCTGCTGAGTGCCGGCATCCTCCCTTCGACCATCGAGATCATGGACAACACCACGATCCGTGTTGTGGAAGAGTATCTCAACATGGGGCTGCCGGTAGACGCAGGGGCTATCCTGATCATCGAGGTCGACGGTAGGGAAGAGGCGATCGTGCTGGAAATCGAGCAGGTCGGCAGGGTGTGCCAGCAGAGCGGGGCATCGGAGGTACAGGTCGCGACCACAGAGGAGGAGAGCGAAGCCCTCTGGAAGGCACGGAGGGCGGTTTCGCCGGCCCTGGGCAGGTTGGCGCCCACCAAGCAGGGAGAGGACATCTCCGTGCCGCGCAGCGCCATCCCCGAGATGGTGCGGCGGATTAACGATATCTCCCGACGATACGACCTGATCATCCCGGTGTTCGGCCACGCCGGGGATGGGAACCTCCATCCCAACCTGCTATGCGATCTACGAAATCCCGAGCTGATGGAGCGAGTCCACCAGGCAGCTGGAGAGATATTCGAGGCCGCCATCGCTCTGGGAGGCACCCTCTCCGGCGAGCATGGCATCGGGCTGGTCAAGCAACCATTCATGGCGCGTAAGCTCTCCCCCGACGTGCTCAGCCTCATGCAGCACATCAAGGCTGCCTTCGACCCCAACTCCATCCTCAACCCTGGTAAAATGATCTACCCGGAGACCAGGAGTGAGCACGAAGGTCCGGTGTAGCCGCAGCCTTCAGGCTGCGCGTCCATGGACGACGAGGTCACGTGCAGGCTGAAGCCTGCGGCTACAGGTTGGGTGTACCTTCGTTCGAGAACCCAGAACCGTGTTGACCGTGAGGTGAGCGATGCCGATCTACGAGTACAGGTGCCACAACTGCCGCAAGCGAGTTAGCGTCTTCTTTCGCAGCTTCAGTGCTGTCTCCGAGCCCGTTTGCCCTGAGTGCGGCTCCACGAAGCTCAGCAAGCTGGTGTCGCGAGTCGCCGTGATGAAGTCCGAGGAGAGCCGCCTCGAGGATCTAGCCGACCCGAGCAGCCTGAGCGGTCTGGACGAGAACGACCCCAAGAGCATCGCCAAGTGGGCCCGAAAGATGGGCTCCGAGATGGGCGAGGACCTCGGCCCCGAGTACGACGAGATGATCGATCGCATGGAGGCGGGAGAACTCCCCGACGACGACGCGATGGGTGGAATGGACGGCGGTATGGGCGGTATGGGCGGAATGGACGGGATGCCGGACGACCTGTAGGCATAGAGGTTGCATGGACTGACTTGATAGTTTATCGAGGAGGTCCCCCGCTTGAAGATCGCCAACGTACAGGCTACTGTCCATCGAATCCCCGTCCAGGTTCCACTTCTTAGCGAGCCCATGAACCGCGAGCTGGTGTTCGTCCGCCTGGAGACGGACCAGGGCATCACCGGCTACGGCATGACCAGCCAGATTCTTCGATTCTCCGTGCGGGAGTTCATCAATCGCGAGCTCGGTCCGTTCCTCAAGGGCAAGGATGCCCTGGATACCGAGCGGCTCTGGACCGAGATGTACACCCGTTTCAACCAGCGCGGCACTTCGGGCGCAGTTCAGGCAGGCATCAGCGCCGTGGACATCGCGCTATGGGACGCCAAGGGCAAGTACTTCAAGCAACCGGTGTGGCGCCTCCTGGGCGGCAACTCGCCCGATGTCCCTGCCTACATCACCTTCGGCCTGCCGGACTTCGACCGTGACCAACTGGTGGAAGTCGCCAGGCAGTACGTCAAAGAGGGGCAGGACAAGCTTAAGATGGTGGTCGCCGACCAGGGCTGGAAGAGTGTAGCCGAGGACGTGCCCAGGGTGAAGGCGGTCCGCGAGGCCATCGGACCCGACGTGCAGCTTATGGTGGATGCTAATCAGCTCCTGGACTACCGGCAGGCCCTGGAGCTGTGCTATAAGATCGAGCCCTACGACATCGCCTGGTTCGAGGAGCCGATCTTCGCCAACGACGTTCGGGAGCTCGCCGAGCTTCGGCGACACACACGGATCCCGATTGGAGCGGGGCAGAACGAGGGGCACAAGTGGCGTCATCGGGACCTGATTGTGGGTGGCGCCGTGGACATCGTGCAGCCGAACGTAGTGTACGTCGGCGGCTACACGGAGGCGGTGAAGGTCGCGCACATGGCGCAGGCATTCAGTCTGCCCATCGCCAACGGAGGCGGCTGGCCGTACCACAACGCCCAGCTGCACGCGGCCGTGTCCAACGGCTGGAGGGTGGAGTTCCACTACGTGATGTGGAAGGCAACGGAGGCGATCTACCAGAATGCCCCATGGCCAGATAAGGGATGGGTTCACCTCACCGAGAA
>JAJYKO010000371.1 GCA_021788565.1 Chloroflexota bacterium | reverse complement strand
CGCTTTGCCCATTATAGGGTGGGAAAGGACGGGAAGAAACCGCATCCAGGTGCTCTAAGGACAACCCCCAGCAGCCGTGCGTTGGAGGCGGGGACAGAGGTAGAATAGGCGCGCGCCACCTTGAGGTTGTTGCCAGTCATTATACACACGGAAGAGGCTCGATGAGCTGGACCGCGGCCGTTCATGGCTCGGGCGATGTCCCACGACCTCGCGTGGGCTATCTCTGCAGCTACACCCCTGTCGAGATAGTGTCCGCAGCCGGGCTGCAACCGGTGCGTCTCCTGAATGCCGACGGGGCCGAAGGAGCCCGGGGCTTCCTTCCGGCTACTGTCTGCCCATACCTGAAAGGTTGCTTCGGCTCCGCCCTGACCATGTCGCACGGATCCCTGGACGGGGTGGTGGTCGCCCTGGGGTGTGATGGGCTTCGGCGCGTGGCCGATCTCTGGAGCAGCTACCTCCCAGGCTTCGTCTACCGGCTCGACGTGCCACGCCACAGCACCGAGGCCGCCGTTCGTTTCCTGCGCACCCAGTTCCTGCAGCTTGCTCGCTTCCTGGCCGAGAGGCATGGGCTGCCGGCCAGCGACGATGCTCTGAATGAAGCCATCGTCCAGTACAACGAGACTCGCCGGCTTCTGGCAGATCTCGACGATATGCGGCAGGACGGGCTGTGCCTGCCAGCCAAGGAAATGCCGGAAGTCATCGAGCGCGCCTTCGGCGAGCCGCCGAGCCGGTTCAATCCCTGGCTGCAGGAATACATAGCCCAGCTTCATGGCCCCGATTCCTCAGACAACAGGATCCCCCTGGTGGTCGCGGGGAACGTTCTCGCCGTCGCGGATCGAAAGATCCTCCAGTTGGTCGAGGAGGCCGGTGCTCGGGTGGCCGGCGACAATCTCTGCGGCGGGATGCGAGGTGCGCTGGGGGAGACGCCGCCATCCAAGGACCCCTATGAGGCGCTGGCCCGCCGCTACCTGCAGCGCGTTCCCTGTCCGCGGATGGCCGACCTGCCGGACCGCTTCAGCGACCTGGTCAACCTGTGCCGGCGAACGGGCGCCCGGGGGGTCCTCTACCTCAGCCAGAAGTTCTGCGACCTCTCGCTGCATGAGTTCGCGGCGTTGAGATTGCGTCTTCAGCGGGAGGAAATCCCCTTCCTCCTGCTGGAATTGGATTCGGGAGCCGCCGCCCTCGGCCAGGCTCGCACGCGCATCGAAGCCTTTCTGGAGATGCTCTAATGGCCCTCTTCGATGCCGTCCGAGTGGCATTGACGCGCGCATCCAAGCCCACTCTGGTCGCCCAGGCGCTCCGCCTGGAACTGCTGAGGCTGAGGTTCGACCGTTCCCAGCGATGGGAATCCCAGCGACTGCTGATGGAGGCCGCGCTTCAGTTGTACCTGCGGGCCTACCAGCAGCGCGATCCGGTCGTCTTTACCAGCCTCTTCACGCCACCGGAGTTGATCCACGCCCTGGGGCTGGTGCCCTTCGGTCTCGATACCTCGGGGGCCGCTGCCCCTGCTCTGGGGTTGACCGACCAGGTGCTGGGCGCCGCAGACAGGGCCTGGGCACCCATAGATTCTTGCTCGATCCTCCGTGCGTCGCTTGGGGCCGCTCACATGGGTTTGCTCCCTCAGCCCGTCGCCGCGGTCTGCACCTCTTCCCTGTGCGACTCGACCACAAAGGTATTCGAGGCGGTGGCCGACCTTATGGGGGGCGTGCCCTTCCGCGTCCTGGACGTGCCGCAAACCAGAAGTGCAGAGGGCGTGGAATATCTAGCCTGGCAGCTGGAGGACATGGTCCATGAGCTGGAAAGGCTCACTGGCAGGCAACTGCAACAGGCGCGGCTGACCGAGGCTATCGACCTCTCCAACCGTGCGCGGGATCACCTGCTCGCCCTTGATCGGTTGCGCGTGGCCCATCCTGGGGTCCTGGATACGGAACACGCCATAGGATTCCTTTATCCTCTTGGCCTACTGCTTGGCAGCCGCGACGGCGTCTCCGTATTCGGGTCCTTCCGCGCCGAGGTCGCTGCCGCTATACCTCGCCACAGCGACGATGGAGGGCCCCACATCCTCTGGATGCATCTCCTCCCGCACTATTCGAACGATCTGTTGGAAACGGTGGAGGGAGCTGGGGCTACCGTCGTGTACGAGGAGATAATCCGGCCCTACTGGGACGAACTGGATCCAACGCACCCCTTCGAGAGCCTGGCGCGGAAATGCATCGACCATCCCTGGAATGGGCCCCTGGAGAGGCGGATCGAAAGTGTCCTGGGGCTGGTGCGGGACTACAGGATAGACGGTGCCATCCATTTCAGCCACCATGGCTGCCGCCAGAGCTATGCGGCGCTGAGGGCGGTCCGCGACGCCCTGGTTGAGAAGGGTATCCCCCTTCTCGAACTGGAGGGCGACCTGGTCGACGCCAGGGATCGCGCGGACGGGCAGCATCGCACCAGGCTGGAGGCATTTGTGGAGACTCTCGGGACCCATGATGGACGGGCAGCCCCGAAGCGCTACCTGGGATCGGAGACACAGGGATGACGGAGCAGGACATCGTGGTGGCAGGGATCGACGTGGGCTCGGTCTCGGCGGAGGCCGTGCTGATGGCCGGGGGGCGGATCCTGGCGCAGGTGGTCACGGCGACCGGAGCCAACAGCCGGGTGGCGGGGGACCGGGTCCTGGAGATGGCCCTCCGGGAGGCTGGAGTCACGAGGGAGCAGGTGCGATTCATCGTCGCCACCGGATATGGCAGAAAAGCCCTCGAAAAGGCCAGCCGCTCCGTTACCGAGATAACCTGCCACGCCCGCGGCGCCCACTACCTGTTTCCTGAAGTGGCAACCGTCATAGACATCGGCGGGCAGGACAGCAAGGTGATCAGGGTGGACCGGTCCGGTGCCGCGGTCGACTTCGTCATGAACGACCGGTGCGCCGCCGGCACGGGACGCTTCCTGGAGGTGATGGCCCGGGCGCTGGATGTGCCCCTCGAGCGCCTGGGCGAGACCTCGGGGCGGGCGCACCGGCCGGCGGCCATCAGCAGCACCTGCACTGTCTTCGCCGAATCGGAAGTGGTCTCCCTCGTGGCCGAGGGGGTGCCCGTCGAGGAGATAGTGGCGGGGCTCCACGCGGCAGTGGCCGAGCGGATCCACGGCATGGTGCAGCGACTGGGACTCGCCGAACCGGCAGTGATGTCCGGCGGTGTAGCGCACAACAGTGGGGTGGTGCGAGCCATCAGCAAGCGGCTCGGGTGCAGCCTCAAGGTGGCTCCCGAACCTCACCTGGTGGGCGCCCTGGGAGCCGCGCTTGTGGCGAGCGAAATGGCGAGCCGGGCGTGACCCCTTTGCGCTGCCCAATCTGGGAGCCGACGTAAAGTAGTTCCAACTGCCCGACCACGGGAAACCAGTGATCTGGTTGAGCCGGTGGCGCACGCGAGCAACCAACGAGCCTGAAGCGCGGCGGCTCGTTTCCGTCGAGCACTGTTCGTCAGGCCGCGTGTAAGCAAACCAGTCGCGCCTGAGCAGACCTCGGACTTTCGAAGCGTCGGCCAGACTCTACTCCCCGAGGCTAAACGGCGGGTAGCGGTCGGTTATCAGGATGAAGGCGTAGGCCGCGACGCGGAGTTCCCAGCGCATCACTCCCACAACGTAGTCGAACAGCGCCCTCGGATAGTGGCCCGTGAATAGGACGGCGAACCACGCGACTATGACAGCCACAATGGCGCCGATGACCAGGAAGAACAGCGCTATGTAGTGGGGGATAGCGAGGAACCACTTGACGAGCGGGAGCCATCGATTCAACCCGACCTGGACCCCTGGGTAAACGAGGTCCAGATGTACTGCTTGCTCCTCGTCGGTAGAGGGGTATTCGTCCCTCAGCAGGGAGAAGTAGGCCGCGACCCGAAAGCTAAACCTGGCGAGCTCCAGGTTCCAGTCGAACCACCACCTTGGATACTTCAGACGGAAGAGAATCAGAAGTAACACCGGCAGAAATAGCAAACTCACACCGCCCAAACGGACATCGCCACCTGGACGGGAGAGTAGACTCAGGACAATCGCGATGGGGATGACTGTGAAGATGCGGAAGAAGGTGGTGATCCTATCGAGCTCGGCGGGATAGTCGATCCGAAGTGTCGCTGGATAGGGGGGTGTGGGGACCTGCATCTGAGATAACCTCCCAACTCAAAGCAGCAGCACGGTTCCAAGCGGTAGGTTTCAGCCGGGGCCTGCGGGCCGACGCAGAGCGGGTTCTCTGGTTGTTGAACGCGCAAGATATGAGCCAGCGCGAGAATGCAGTCCCCAAACGGCAGGGCATGAGTTTTGCGAGGTAGAAACGGGCTGAACACATCTGCCCGGATCGCCAAGCTCCTGCGTTTCACCTTGCCCAGGTAGAACGCGGCTGACAAAGCCCGAGTTCGGTCTGTCATCCGTCGGCGGGCCATCACGGCTTTGACGCCCGAGCGGTGCCGGAGAGCTCATGCTTGGTGGTATGAAGGAGAGCCTGCGATGCAGGATGTACTTTTCCGGATTGTTCACACGGTCGGCCGCCCGGGAGCACCAGCGGTCGGGCAAGACCGTGACGGCGTGCACACCGATGGGCCATCCGAGTCGGTGGTCCTCGTGGTCGTGCTGCTCGGCGTCATGCTCACCGCGGTGGACACCACAATCGTCGTCCTCGGCCTACCGGTCATGATGGTCGACCTGCACGCCACGATGGTCAGCATGGTCTGGGTGATTATGGCCTACCTCCTCACCTTGACCGTTCTGGGCACTCAGGTCGGCCGCCTCGGCGATATGTTCGGCCGCGTGCGGATGTACAACCTGGGCTTCGCCCTCTTCACGCTGGGCTCGGTCCTCTGCGGTCTGTCACAGTCGGATACCCAGCTCGTCGGACTGCGGGTGCTCCAGGCTGTCGGCGGCGCGTTCGTCTCCGCGAACAGTGGGGCGATCATCGCCGATAACGTGCCAGCGGCTCGCCGGGGGCGGGCCTACGGCTTGACCGGCATCGGGTGGAACGTCGGGGCGGTGCTCGGCATCCTCCTCGGCGGTGTGCTCATCACGTTCGCCAACTGGCGACTGATCTTCCTGATCAACCTGCCCATCGGCCTGGTGGCATTCTTCCTCAGCTACCGCGTGCTGCGGGAGCGCTCTCCACGGGTGCGTCAGCGCATCGACGCTCCGGGGATACTACTCCTGGGAGCCGGGCTCTTCCTCGTCCTGCTGGCACTCACGAATATGACCGGGAGCGGCTGGACGGCGGGGCACGGTGAGGTGCTGCTCGCCGGTGCGCTGCTCATCGGCCTCTTCCTCGCCTGGGAGAAGCGTGCCCCGGATCCGCTTCTTGCCCTCTCGCTTTTCCGCCAGCGGGTTCTGACTGCCTCCGTCCTGGCGGCCTTCTTCCAGGCGCTCGGCAGCTATGCCGTGGTGTTCCTTGTGATTATGTACCTCCAGGGCGCGCGGGGCCTCTCTCCCTTCGCGGCCTCCGTCCTGCTGGTCCCGGGCTACGTCGTAGGAGGGTTCCTCGGGCCGTGGAGCGGCCGCGTCGCTGACCGGTACGGGGCACGCCTGCCGGCCTCGATCGGCCTGTTCCTCCAGATCGGCGGGGTCTTGCTCTACGCCACGCTGGGCCTCCAGAGCCCGCTGGCCATAGTCGTCCTCGCGGCCGTCATCAACGGCACCGGCAATGGCTTCTTCTTCCCCGCTAACAATAGCGCCGTCATGGCCAACGCGCCCAAGCACGCGTACGGGGTGGCCTCCGGTCTCCTGCGCACCCTGGCGAACGTCGGCATGGTGGGGAGCTTCGCGGTCGCGCTCCTGGCGGCCTCCGCCGCGATCCCTCGTTCCTTGGCCTTCGCCATCTTCCTAGGCACGAGCCGCCTGACCCCGCCCCTCGCGCAGGCGTTCACAGAGGGCATGCACGTGGCCCTGATAACCGCGGTCGTTCCGCTGGGACTGGCCCTCGGGCTCTCGATCCTGAGGGGACGGGAGCAGCGGGGAGGAGGTGCACAGGGGCAGCACGAGGTGACGGACGGGAGCCAGATCATCGCCCCTCAAGAAATCAAGTCGTAGATAGCCGTCCGCAATACGTCGGGCAAGCCGGTACGGCCGGTTCTGCCCATCTCACG
>JAJYKO010000370.1 GCA_021788565.1 Chloroflexota bacterium | reverse complement strand
CCGTCTCTTTGACCCGCAGCTCAGATGCATCAGCGAAGGTCGTCTCCCCGTCCGCGAAAGCCGCGGCCACCGCCAGAATGGGAATCTCGTCGATTAGTCGCGGGATCAACTCTCCCGCGATTCGCGTAGCGTGCAGCACACTGGACCGCGCCACGAGATCCGCCACCGGCTCACCGGCACGCTCGCCTCGCGGCACCACCTCCACGTCCGCGCCCATCGACTTCAACGCTTCGAGGATACCGATCCGGCCGGGATTGACACCCACGTCTCGCACCACGATCTCAGCATCAGGATGGATGGCAGCTGCCACCAGCCAGAACGCGGCGGAGGATATGTCGCCCGGGACATCCAGGCTGATCGCGGAAAGATGGCGTCCCGGCACAAGCGTGATCACACGCCCGTCGACGCTGAGGTCAGCCCCCTGTGACTTCAGCAGTCGCTCTGTGTGATCCCGGGAGAGCTGAGGTTGGCCCACTGTGGTTACGCCCTCGGCGTACAGCCCGGCAAGCAACAACGCGGACTTCAGCTGCGCGCTCGCAACGGGGAGCGAGTAATCGATACCGGTCAGATGGGAGCCACGGATGGCGATGGGAAGAAGATTATCTCCCTGTCTACCCGAAATCTTCCCGCCCATGCGCCGCAGGGGCTCAACGACTCGATTCATGGGACGGCGACGGAGGGACCCGTCGCCCGTTATGACACTAAAGAAATCCTGCCCGGCGAGGAGGCCGGTGAGCAATCTCGTGGTGGTACCCGAGTTTCCAGCGTCCAGCACGTCTGCGGGCTCGTGCAGGCCGCGCAGTCCGCCGCCGACGATTCTGATCGTACCGCCGGCCCTGCTCTCGACGTCCACGCCCAGCGCCCTCAGGCAGCGCAACGTCGACGCACAGTCGGCCCCAGGCCCGAGGTTGGAGATAATCGCCTCGCCCTCCGCGATAGCATTCAGTATCAACGCGCGGTGGGAGATGGACTTATCCCCGGGCACACGCACCTCGCCCCGCAGCCGCTGGGCCGGCCGAACAACTCGAGGCCCAGCATCCAAATGATGGTCCCTATCCATCAGCGCGATACCACAGCACCGTTGCGCCCAGCGGGCAGGTCCCTGCCCATAGCAGCCCCGATGGTGCGGAGTGAGTCCATCAACTCGGCGAAGTTGGCAGGACTCAGAGACTGAGGGCCGTCAGATAGCGCCGTGTCCGGCGACGGGTGAACCTCAATGATCAAACCATCGGCACCAGCAGCCACGGCTGCCATGGCCATGGGCTTGACCAGGTACCACTTTCCTGTGCCGTGGCTTGGGTCAACTATCACCGGCAGATGGCTCAATCGCTTCACTATGGGCACGGCACTCAGATCCAGGGTATTACGCACGGCAGTCTCGAAAGTCCTGATCCCTCGCTCGCACAGGATCACCTTGAAGTTACCGGAGGCCATCACATACTCGGCGGCCATCAGCCATTCTTCGATAGTGGCTGCCATGCCCCTCTTCAGCAACACCGGTTTGTCCACGCTCCCCAGCTGTTTCAGTAGGGGGAAGTTCTGCATGCTTCGGGCGCCAATCTGGAGTATGTCCGAGTGCTCGGCCACTGGCACCACCTGCTCGGGCTCCATGACCTCAGTGATGATCTTGAGTCCGGTGCGCTCCCGGACCTCAGCAAGGATGGCAAGGCCCTCCTCACCCAGGCCCTGGAAGGAGTACGGAGAGGTGCGGGGCTTGAAGGCGCCACCCCTCAGGATCTTCGCTCCCGCGGCCTTTACAGCCACGGCGGTTTCCATCATCTGGTCCAGGCTTTCCACGGAGCAGGGCCCTGCCATCACGGTGATGTCGCCGCCGCCAATCTCCAGATCTCCCACGCGCACCACCGTGTCAGACGGGCGGAACTCCCGACTTGCCAGCTTATAGGGTTTGCTGATCGGGGTGACTGTTGCCACTCCTGGGAGCATCTCCAGTTGCTCGCCCAACTGCGGCTCGAATCGGGTTCCGATGACGCCGATCACGGTTCGCTCCTCTCCGCCAGAACGGTGGCCTTGCAGCCCCTTGCCTTCCAGGCGCGCCAGGCCGCCCTGGATCTGCGCCTCCGTTGCCTTGCTGGACATCACCACTATCATCGTCTGCCTCCCTACCCTTTCTCGCTGTCTGTTCGCAGGTAAAACAAAAAGCAGAGGATTTTGTCCTCTGCTTCTACGGCACGACGGGATCTCGCGGTTCCTCAGCGTCTTACGCTAGACAGGAACCCCGCCATGCCGGGTCGTAAAGTAATACCAGAAATAAAGCTGCGCTCTCATGCCTTCCAACAACCCATGGCCCAGCTACCTAGACCAGGTTAAGAGTGAGTATAGACCCACTTCTTCCGGAATGTCAATAGCGAATTCTGCGACTCGGCGAGGGCGCGTCTGCGCGCGACTAGAAGTCGCCGGCTCCTTCCCTGGCCAAGTCCGCCTGCGCGGACTATCCCTAACCCGCGAAGGCGGGTTTCGCTAGGTATGGAGCCGGCGGTTTCAACCGCGCGGGGCCGGAGTACCACCTCGACTATCGGTGGAACCTTGGCCCGCCCTCGCGGGTGTCTTAGCTTCTCCCTATCGGATGCCAGCCCCAGAAACCACGTAGGAGTACACTACCTCCCCATCGTGCCACTCGGGCTCGCTCTCCAGCAGATCCAGCATCTCTCGGTACTGGGCGTCCGTCTCTGGCTTGTGCGCGTTGGCGAAGTAGGACTCCTTGCTGTCGAAGAGCACCACAACGTAGTACTCGTTGCTGTCCTGATCCATCTTGTATACGTAGTTGGCAATGAACCCGGGAGTTGTCGAGGACTCCATCTGCCTGCTCATGTCCTGCATCTTGCTTTCCATGCCGGGCTTTAGTCTCATGCGCGCGACCGTTCCGTACACCTGTATCTTCCTTTCTTCCGCTTCAGGCGGATGCAAGTAAGTTAGGCTATCCTGGTCAGTACGAATCGTACGGTCCTGCGTTGGAAGGCCCATCTTTGGGAGACAGCACCTTCAGCAAGCTTCGCGCCACGAAGCCCTTCGCCTCAGCATCAACCCGCGGGATCCCACCTCCACAGCCGGCCGCCCAGCGCGAGGGCGTAGAGGGTATCCTTCGAATAGCCCGGCGGAATGGCCAGGGCAACGGGCGGCCGTCCGTCCGGCGCAGGCGCCAGTCTCCGCCAGGTGCGGGCGTCGTCACGGGAGACGTAGACCCCGTCGCCGGTAGAAGCGAAGAAGGTGTGGTTTCGAGCGAAATCCGGGGCCGCGACCAGCGACAGCACAGGCGAGCCGCCCCTCCCCACACCCCCCGGCAGCCACAACGGCCAGATACCCTCGCGAGTTCGCTCGGTGCCGCCCGGGACCGGGCGATAGACCGATTCCCCATTGCCTATGAAGAACGCCTGGTCCTCCCCGTAGCTGTCGGGAATCCCCAGTACCACGACCCGGTTGTTCGTGGATCTGGTGAAGTAGCCGATCCACTGTCCGTCGGGTAGGGTGCGACGCCAGATGGCGATTCGCCCGCGACCGTCGTCCACGGGATCCCGCCAGGTCCCCACGAAGAGCGCCGGTTTTCCCGCGGGGTCGATGGCAATGGCCATGGCCACCAGATACTCCCCGCCGACCGGAGCCTCCATTTCAGCCCAACTCGCGCCTCGGTCCGTCGATAGGTGGAGACTGCCGGTTGATGCCGCCACCATCACGCCGTCATTGGGGAAGTCAGGCGACAGGGCCAGCAGCACCAGTTGATGGCCTTCCAACCCCAACGTGCGCCAGGTCGCGCCCCGATCATCGCTCACAAACATCCCATCGGAAGTGGCAGCAAAGGCGCTTCCATCCTCGGCGCAGGCAGGGGAGATTGCCAGTGAGGCGACATCCGCCTGCCCCAACCCCTTCGAGACTGGCGCCCAGCTCTTCCCGCCGTCGGTCGACCGCACCAGCTCTTCGGATGGGCCCCAGGCGAAGAGGATGTCGTCGGACTCGAAGGCTGGCGAGAGGGCAAGGCCAACGAGGGAAGCGGCGTAGAGTCCCTGATTAGCCGTCTCCCAGCTGGTTCCGCCATCCTCCGACCGGATCACTCCCTCACGCGCCATCCCTGCCAGAAACAGTCGCGGACCGCCGAGGGCCACGCTGAGGACCGTTGTCTCTTCCACGACGAGGCGCCACGAAGTTCCCCCATCGGCCGACAGGACAACTCCACCACCGGTGCCCGCCATCACGAGCTGGTCCCGAGCAAAATCCGGGGAGAGCGCGAGGGCGTTGATGCAGAGATCCGGCAAACCGGCGTTGGCGGTCTGCCAGGTGGAGCCCCCGTCGGAGGAGCGGAGGACCCCCTGCCCCTCGGTCCCCGCGAAGACGGTCCGGTCGGTAGCGAAGCCTGGGGAGACCGCCACGGCCTCCAGGCTGTCCTCCTTCGGACAGGTCCACACCAGCTCCCACGAGCCGCCCCCGTCGGCTGTCCGGTGCAGCGCCTTCTCGGTGGCGACGAAGGCAATCCGGTCCTGTTGAAAGGCGGGGGAGAGGGCCAGGGCGATGACGGCGCGGTCCGCCAATCCAGAGCCTCGGGCATTCCAGGTGCGCCCACCGTCCTCGGATACGAAGGGACCATCCGCGGCGGTGCCGGCCGCGATCGTGGTGTTCTCACCGGGCCCAGCAGCTACAGCAAGGGCGATGAGGCCGGAAGTGCCCTTGGGCCCGGGCAGGAAGTTCCAACTCTCCCCGGCGTCGCGAGAGCGGTAGAGATTACCATCGGCCGTCCCGGCGAAGATAGTGCGGTCCGTCGCGAAGTTGGGGGAGAGGGCCAGGGACTGGACCATCAGGTTACCGAGCCCCTCGACGCCGAGCTCCCAGCTTCTGCCCCCGTCCCTAGATCGGAAAACCCCCGTATGGGTGGTGGCGAAGGCGATGCCGTCCGCGGGGAAGACGGGTGACAGGACGAGGGTATGGACGATGCCGCCCTGGCGGGCGGCCACTGGAACCCAGTTGCCCACTTAACTGCCTCCTGTGGCTCGCCGGTTCGCGTCTCCGCGCGGCGCGGCGAAGCGACTCTTCGATTTCAGGGCCTGAAGATGGTCTCTTGGGCAACGATGATACCAGCTTGACCCTGCCCCGCGAAACTCCACCGCACTGGCCATCCCTCATACTGGCAGACTCAATTGTCTCCCAACTCCCGCCACAGTAGAATGGGCACGGTCAGCCGCCTTCTGGATATCCTGCTAAACCATTTGGTGGACGAGAGAATGGCTCCGGACGAAGACTTCCCGGCCGTCGGCATCTTGTCCTGAGCAAGACCCGATGATATAATACTTTCAGTCGTTGGGGGATCGTCTAGCGGTAGGACAGCTGACTCTGGATCAGCAAGGTGGGGTTCGAATCCCTGTCCCCCAGCCAAGACAATTGGGCAGGACTGACATGCAGTCCTGCCCAATTCGTTTTTCAGCCCAGCGATCTGCCTCGATGACAACGCGGGACCACATACGGCGTAAGCTGGGCCCGAGAGGCACGCCGCGTGCTCTCACTCGATTGGAGGTCACAAACCTTGTCTCAGACCAGACTCGATAGAGGGGGCGTGAACGCCGGCGACCCGGGCCTCGGGCGGTTCATCCGGCGTGCTTTCGCAAAGGGCATGGGATACTCCGACGAGGACCTGGAACGGCCCATAATCGGCATCTGCAACAGCGAGAGCGAGCTCAATCACTGTAACAGCCACCTTGGGACCATTGCCGAGGCCGTGAAGAGGGGGGTCTGGCAAGCAGGCGGACTCCCAATGGAATTCCCCACCATCTCGATCTTCGAAATCTTCACCGAGCCCACCTCCATGCTGTACCGCAACCTCATGGCGATGGATGCCGAGGAGATGATCAGGGGCCAGCCCCTGGACGGGGTGGTGCTGCTCGCAGGATGCGACAAGACGACGCCGGCCTACCTGATGGGCGCGGCCAGCGCCGACGTGCCCGCCCTGATGGTGACCGGCGGTCCCATGCTCAGCGGCCGCTGGCAGGGCCACGACCTGGGAGCGTGTACTGACTGTCGGCGCTACTGGACCGAGTACCGAGCAGGTGCCATGACGGAGCAGGACATGCTGGAGCTGGAGAACTCTCTGATCCCCAGCACCGGTCACTG
>JAJYKO010000369.1 GCA_021788565.1 Chloroflexota bacterium | reverse complement strand
GGTGAGGTAGCCGTAAGCCATCAGCTCGAATATCAGTGGCGTGGGGTGCGATGATGAGTTGCACCCCGCTTTTTGTTGTCGACTGTTCTCCCTGGAGCGATGCGGTCGTGTGTAGTACACTCGAAGTGGCGTGCGTAAGAGCATGGGGCGCATACAGAAGTGACGGCTCCGGTTCAGGCACTCTCTGTGCTGCAGATGATGTGATGGACGTGACTAGCGAGCCTGTTCCTCAACTCGATGTCGTGCCATCGCAACCGACACCGTCGGCTCGCGCGGAAAGAGAGGGCTTGTGAAAAGGGTTCGTCCCTGGCTGCGGCTGATCCGGGACAGGTGGGTCGGGTATGCCGGCGCTCTGGCCGCGGTTGCTTTTGTGAGCGGCGTTATCGGGGTGGTGATCGGGCGGACCAACATCGCCAACATCTCGATGCTCTATCTTATCGCGGTGTTGGCCTCTGCCGCGGCCTTTGGACTCGGGCCCGCCATAGTGGCTTCGGTCGCGGCTTTCCTCACTTTCGACTGGTTCTTCATCGAGCCGATCCATAAGTTCACGGTCGACGATCCCGCTGAGTGGCTATCGCTCATCCTGCTTCTTGTGACCGCCGTGATAACCGGCAGCCTCGCGGGGGAGCAGCGACGCAGGGCCCGGCAGGCGGCGCAGCGAGAGCGAGAGGCGGTGGTCCTGTACGACGTGGTTCGGCTGATGGGCGACCCTGACCTGAGCCAGGCTCTTCAGGCGGTTGCAGAGCGCCTGCGCTCAGAGCTGCATCTGCTCGCGGTCGCCATAGACGTGTCCGGGGACTGGCGATCCGCCAAGAGAGCCGTGGCAGGGGATCCTAGCGCGCTGCCACCCGCCGATTTTTCTGCGCAAACTCCTTCGGAGATGCTAGTGGGCGCCGGTGCGCCGACTGGAGTACGAGCCGGCATGCCTGGACGGTGGGTTCGGGTGGTGCCTCCGCACTCGCGGGTGGTCGATGCGACCGATGGTCGTCACCTTCACGTCGTGCCGGTGCAGTCTGGGGACCGGCCGGTGGGAGTGCTGACCTTGGCACACCCAAACGACGCGCTTGAGTTCAGCGGCGCCGACGACCGGTTGTTGTCGGCGGTGGCTGCGCAGGTGGGGCTGGCGGTCGAGCGCCGCCAACTCCGCCGGGATGCGACGGAGGCAGAGATTCTCCGGCGGACCGACGATCTCAAGACGGCGCTGCTCAACGCCGTGTCTCACGACCTGCGAACGCCGCTGGCATCTATAATGGCCTCCGCGGGAGGGCTTCTTCAGGAGAATGTGAACTGGTCGGATGAGGAGCGCAAAGAGTTCGCCCGGGCCATAGAGCATGAGGCCCGGCGGCTGAATCAGTTGGTCGGAAACTTGCTGGATCTGTCGCGCATCGAGGCGGGCAGCCTGCAGCTGGAAAAGGGCTGGTACGACCTTGGCGTTCTCGTCGACGAGGTCCTGGGGAGGTTGCGTCCCCTCACTCGCCAGCATCAGGTGGTCGTCGACATTCCGGAGGACCTGGAGCCTGTGCCGCTGAGCTACGTCGAGATCGATCAAGTCCTATCGAATCTGATAGAGAATGCGACCAAGTACGCATCCACGGGAACTGAGATTCGACTCTCGGCACGGCGAGAAGGAGACGAGATTCGAGTCGAGGTGTCAGACCAGGGCCCCGGAATCCCACCAGAAGCACTCTCACATCTTTTCGAGCCCTTTTATCGGGTGAGCCGGGGCCGTTCGCAGCCGAAGGGTACCGGTGTGGGGCTGGCCGTCGCCAGGGGGCTCGTGGAGGCTCATGGGGGGCGCATCTGGGCTGAGAACCGCCCCGAAGGGGGAGCGAGGTTCATCTTCACACTGCCTATGGCTGACCAGGCCACGGCAGGCTCCGCTTCGAGGTAGTGATACTGTGAGCAAAACCATGGGTGCACATGTCCTCGTGGTCGACGACGAACCGGGCATCGAGCGAGCGGTTCGGACTATCCTGGATCGGAACGGCTTTCAGGTCGAGGTCGCCGAGAGCGGCGAGCAGGCACTCGAGAGCTACATGCGGCGAAGACCGGACATTATATTGCTGGACCTGGGGCTTCCAGACATGGATGGCCTGGACGTGCTGAAGGAGATCCGCAAACTGGGCAACACCCCGGTGGTGGTGCTTTCTGTTAGAGGCCGCGAGCGCGACAAGGTCGCTGCCCTGGACTTTGGCGCCGACGACTACCTGACGAAGCCCTTCGGGGTCGAGGAACTTCTGGCCCGACTCAGGGTTGCCCTCCGTCACAGCCTGGGCCCCGCCTCAGAGGGAATCACGCCGGTGTTCCACACCGGAGATTTGGAGGTGGACCTTGAGCACCGAATCGTACGGACCGATGGTGCGCCGGTTCGTCTTACCCCGACCGAGTACGATCTGCTTAGGGCCTTTGTGACCCATCCCAACAAGGTGCTTACCGATCGGATGCTTCTGCAGGAGGTGTGGGGGCCGGAGTATGGCGAGGAAGCCCACTACCTCCACGTCTACGTAGGGCGGCTGCGCCGAAAGCTTGAGAAGGACCCTCAGGAGCCGCGCTATCTGATCACGGACCCCGGAGTCGGCTACAGGTTGGTTTCTGAGGACGAGTGACAGACCGCGTCATCAGGTCCAGCGTGGCGAGACCACGGCGAGGCCCGGCACCCGCTGAAAGCGCGACAGATCCTCGGTGATTATTCCATGCCCGTTGGAAAGGGCGGTTGCCGCGATCAAAGCATCAAAAACCTTGATCTTCTGACCGGAGGCGAGCAGCTGGGCCCACAGCAGGCCATAGGCGCGAGCCTCGCGTAGTCCAAAGGGCAAGATCGGTATGGTCTCCAGGATTGCCTCCAGGAAGGCTTCCATCTGCTGGCGGCGAGAGCCCAAGGGGGCAGTGTGAAATCCCGCCAGCAGTTCCGAAACGGTGAAGGACGATAGGAACACCTCCTCGCCTGGAACAGGGGAAGCGGCGAGAAGACCGGCCAAGCCCAACTCCTGCAGCTCCATCGTGACAAAGACGCTGGTGTCGATCACCTGGCCCATTCAGGTGCCTCCACTTCCGGCATGTTGCGCCTGAAGGCTTCGACAGCGTCGGCAAAGCCATGTGGGACCTTCAGATTGCCCAGCTTCTCGGCCACTTCCTCCAGGGTCACCCCCTTCTGGGGACCGACCGGCTCCAGGCGAGCCACCGGCTTGCCTGAACGCTCGATGATGAAACGCTCCTCTCGGTACAAGACCCTGTTTAGGATTTCCGACAGGCTATGGTCCAAGGCTGTAGCGCTGATTCTGGTTGCCATGACTCTGCCTCCTGTATGTGAATATAAGATGCTCACATAATCTCAGCTTGTCAAGATGCATGGTCTGACTGCACCTCGAGGGAGCGTTTATGGCCTGTTGAGCAGCGGGTGCGCTTTATTTACAGGCCCTTGAGCCCAGACCCCGGTCCTCTTACACCCCGTTTATGTTTTCGGAGCTACCATGCCTCACGTGAGGACTTCACAACGTGAGCATCGGCCCTCAGAGGGTTGAGATGTGGTCAGGTGTCATGGATCGGAAAGATCCACAACCAGGAAGGCAAGAAAATGGAAGGCAGCACTCTTGCTGAACTAAGTGACGCAGGGTCGGATCGTTCAGGTGAACCGACAGCGCCGTTCCTTCGAATCTTGCTGGTGGAGGACGAAGCAGTGCTGAGGAAGGTAATCGCACGGAACCTTTCGGCTCAGGGAAATATCGTCGAGGAAGCGGCTTCGGCCGCGGAGGCGGTCACGAAGGCCGTGGAGTCCCAGATAGACCTCCTGCTGCTCGACATCAATCTACCTGATAGGAGCGGCTGGGACGTGCTGAGGGAACTGCGCCAGCTGGGGATTGTGGTGCCGACCATCATCGTTTCCGCGGTACGGGTGAGCCGCGCCAGGCTTGACGAGTTTCGGCCGATGGCTTATTTGCCGAAGCCGTTTCCGTTGGAGTCCTTGCTCCGGATAGCGGAAGAGGTCCGCGTACGCAACCGACCGACGATCCGGGGTTTCGTCGGTCCACAGTAGTGAACTAAGAGGCGCATATGCTCGATGCGGTGTTCGTAGTAGTGACGGTAGCTTTCTTCGCGGGACTATTGGGTTATACGGTGGTGTGCGAGCGGATGGCGGGAGGCGCGTGATGACACTTAACTACATTTTGGGGGGAGTGGTTTCGGTTCTTTTACTCGCTTATCTCGTCTTTGCCCTCGTTAACCCCGAGAGATTTTAGGAGCCACATATGGAAACCAGGTATGTAGGAATAGAAGCTGCAGTTGCGGACAGCGACCGGCAATCGGATCAACCGGACTGGGAAGAGCTGCTGGCATCGGCATGCGACACCATGGTCCGCATGCCACCTACGATCATGAAGTCCATAGGCGTGACCGGCAAGCTTAGAGCGGTCGATGGGGAAGAGTTGCTCCTACTGAGCACAAGCAAGCGCTTGGCTGCCGAGCATGGCCTTCGCGAGACTGTGAATCTTGACGGGCGTTCTTTCACCGTCCACTTCAGACGGCGTGAGGACGCGCTGCCCGATTAAGAGAGGGGCGGATGAGCCTACCAGGCATTCTTCAGATAGTGCTGTACGTGGCGGTGCTGCTCGCCATAACCAAGCCGGTAGGGCTCTACATGGTGAAGGTCTTCGGCGGCGAGCGTACTTTCCTCAGCCCAGTACTTCAGCCGGTGGAGCGGCTGGTTTACCGCTTCACCGGCGTCGATCCTGCTCGGGAGCAGCGATGGACCGGCTACGCGGCGGGAATGGTGCTTTTCAATCTGGCCGGCTTGCTGGTGCTCTACGGGATGGAGCGGCTGCAGCAGTTCCTGCCACTGAATCCGGCGAGCTTAGGTCCTGTGGGACCGCCGGACCTGGCCTGGAATACGGCGGTCAGCTTCGCTACCAACACCAACTGGCAGTTCTACTCGGGTGAGAGAACCATGAGCTACTTCACCCAGATGGCCGGCCTCGCGGTGCAGAACTTCGGCTCGGCGGCCACGGGCATCGCCATCGCCATTGCCCTGGTGCGGGGCCTCACCAGGCGTTCTGCCAACAGCATCGGGAACTTCTGGACGGACCTCGTCCGCGCGACGCTGTACGTGCTGCTGCCGATGTCGGTCGTCATTGCCCTCCTCCTGGTGTGGCAGGGGGTTCCGCAGAACTTCAACGGCTACGTACAGGCGCAGACGGTCGAGGGAGCGACCCAGACCATCCCTCAGGGGCCGGTCGCCAGCCAGGAGGCCATCAAGGAGTTTGGCACCAACGGAGGCGGCTTTTTCAACGCCAACTCAGCCCATCCCTACGAGAACCCCACCCCTCTCAGCAACTTCATCGAGATGCTGGCGATCTTCACCATCGGCGCGGGGATCGTCTACACCTTCGGGCGCATGGCCGGCGACACCCGACAGGGCTGGGCGATCCTGGTCGCCATGCTGATCCTCTTCCTGGCGGGCGTTGCCGTAGTGCTTCCGATAGAGCAGGGCGGTAACCCGCTCATCGCGAAGCTGGGAGTGAATCAGCACCTGTCGGCGCTCCAGGCCGGCGGCAACTTCGAGGGCAAGGAGGTGCGCTTCGGGATATCCGCCTCCGTGCTCTTCACCGTCGTCACAACCGCCGCGTCCTGTGGGGCGGTGAACAACATGCACGACAGTCTGCTGCCGCTGGCGGGACTGATCCCGATGCTGAACATGCAGCTCGGCGAGGTCATCATAGGCGGCGTGGGAGCCGGCCTGTACGGCATGCTCATATTCGCCATCCTGGCGGTGTTCATCGCTGGCCTGATGGTTGGGAGAACGCCGGAATATCTCGGCAAGAAGGTGCAGTCGTTCGAGGTCAAGATGGCGATGCTCACCGTGCTGATCCTTGCGCTGTCGATCCTCGGGTTCACCGGCCTCGCAAGCGTGACAAAAGCAGGAACTAGCACCATCTTCAATCCGGGACCCCACGGCTTCAGCGAGATGCTGTACGCCTATACATCGGGCACAGCCAATAACGGCTCGGCCTTCGCCGGGCTTGGCACGAACCTGTTCTGGAACGTGACGATGGCATTCGCGATGCTGCTGGGAAGATACATGATGCACATCCCGATTCTTGCGCTGGCGGGCTCGATGGCA
>JAJYKO010000368.1 GCA_021788565.1 Chloroflexota bacterium | reverse complement strand
CACGGCGGTCTTCGTCGTGGCGGTCGGTCGATCCCCGCTCACGCGGGGGAGCCTCTTGACAGCCTATCACCCTGGGACGTATGATACGACCTTCGTTGTGTTATTCACTTGTCAAGGATCGCCGGGCGAACTCTCGGTGGCAACTGCTGTTCGCTTAGTCAGTACTATCCCGTCGCGTTCCACGAGCTCGACCGGAGGAATTCCTAAAACCCTGACCGATTGGCCAGCGGGGAGATCAATGGAGTCCCAAACCATTACGATACTGGCGTTCTCCTCGTCGTAGAACCAGTCGGATAAAACATCCCAAATCCTGGCTCGAACGGCTGGGGATATCCGAGCCGCTGTGTAGACGCCGGGTCCCAACTCCAACATAGACGACGCTAGAAAGCCCCTTACGCGATTAGAAGCGTTCCGCGTCACCACTACGGTCATGGACGTGCAGTAACTCCTTTATCTGCTCGATCATGGTCGGAATGAGTTTATGGCGTCGAAACCACTCAGCGGCGGCGAGACGAACCTCCCGTTCGAGGCTCTTGTGCGGGGACTTAAGGACAGTGGATGCCGCCGAAAAAGCCAGAGGCAGAGTGACACTCACGCGGAAGAGATCGGCAATGTCCAATGAAAACGCGTTACTCGATTCCTCGTGTATGAAACCAAGGGGCGGCAATGCTCCGACAGCAGCGACGGCTATTTCCGCCGCCGATTCTACGAACGTCGCGGCATGATTGACAGCCTGGTTTGGAATGTCGGCGGCTTCGGGATTGTCACGGTCATACCGACGGCCTATCCACTCTATCCCATGCTGGCGCGCAAGAATCCGGTACGACTCGCGGAGCCGCCCCCCCTCCATGCCTCGCATCTGGGCGATGTCGCGTTGAACGGGACGCTCCCCAAATCGGATGGCGTACATTTCTCTCGCCACGTCCAGCCGTAGGCTTTCGTCCGCCCACAAGGTGGCATGGGCGCGTGCCACGTCCGACCGACCTTGCCCTATGGGTGGCGCCGTGTAGAGCTTAACCCCGCCATCGCCGACGGCGGCCAGCAACGTCCCATGGCGAGCTAGCAGGCGAAGAACATCGTGCGTCACGGTTGTGCCGGGCCCTATGAGGAGCATCGAGATTGTTTGATAGGGAATAGCATAAGTACCAGGGTCCAGCTGGTCGCTGGCACTGGCGACGAACTGTAAGGTACCGTCTTCTACGGACAGCCGACCGCGGGACAACCATAGTAGCCCATGTCTGTCCACGTGGGGAATTCGGGAGGCGGCCAGCCCTAAGCGCCCACGAAACAGATGAGGGGAACTCATCGGGGCGCACGCAGGAGCAGCATTCCGTATCCGAACGCCCGATGACGCCCCACGCCTCTGTGCAGCAGGGTGCGAAATACGTCCGGATTTTGGACGGTCAACCGTCCTCGAAACAAAGCCTGGGGCCTAACGATGGTGTTCTGGCGACGCCCCGTAGAACCCGCCTGATCTTTTCGAACTTGGTGAACGAAGCGGAATCCCTCAAGATTCGCCTCGTCTAATAAGACGCCGTCGCCCTCTTCCAACTGGGTGCGGATCCAGTCTTTGTAGACTTGGGTTCTGTCAAGTGTGCCCGGTTCAGCATGATCTGCGCGCATCAGAAAGACGTCCTTCTCGACTCGCGGATTGGACCGGCGCCCAACGGGGCAGCAGATAACCTCGAACCCCAGCTGACGGCCAGCCCCGAAATCTGGCATCACCTTGCTCGCGATATCGGAGCGGTTCGGGGTAACGGTCGCAACCATCGGAGAAGCATAGTTTCGCATTTGCTCCTGAAGGGCTTCGGCCCCGTGCCCGCTGTACGCGAGTACGCGGGTGGGGCGGTGACCGTCCACCAACAGCCGCCAGGGGTAGGGTGCTAAGTCGCCAAAGGCTGCCTTCATCCACGCATGTGTCGTGTAGCCAAGATCTTCGTCACGCGCTGCTGCCTGCAGACTCTGCACTTTGGCGAACCGTAGTAGCGCCGCCGTGTCGATAAGTATCTCGACCATGTATAGCTCACCCATCACTGCTGACCATCCACAGCTATGAGCCCCTCACTTCTCCAACGGCTTCCGGCCATGAGCTGGTTTCGCCAGTCACGCAGATCATATACTGGGCGCCCGGACCCTGATTGTTGCGTGCCGTCGGCCGGCCAACATGCCTCCAGTTGGCCGGAATGGACACGTCGACGACCCGCCCGATCCCACGCGCCGACACTGCGAAGAATGTCGAGCAGGTTGGGCCCGCTCACCAGGGGTGTAGTGGGGTCAAGCAAGGGCCGGGCTGGTACGCAACTCTTACGCCCCAAAAATAGCGGCCGTTTCGGATGTCTTAGTGCCTGTCCCAAGTGTTCCAGGCTTGGCCAGTCATCAGAATCTAACGCTACAGCTATGGTCATCAGGCCATCTGCCCAGTAGTGCCGGAACCGCTGCGAGGTTCCTGCGGTCGCCTCTCCTTTCCCCCTTTGCTCCGGCTTGCCCCGAGTAGTCCAACCTGCTTCCTTCATCGAGTCCTGTCCGAGGTCGACCGTCTGATAATCAAGCAGTGGCTGAGGGGCTACGTCCCATCGTGCCGCGTACTTGACACGACTCTGCAGGCCTTCGAGCTCACGGGAGTCTCCGTGGGATAAACCGAGGGCGTTGGCGAACAATCCAGTCAACATCGCCTGACCAGGAAACCGATCAGTAAAGCCGTGCTGATCGACGACCACACCGCCGAAACTCATCATCGGGGCGTCCACGCGAAGGATTAGAGCCTCCATCAGCTACGCCCCAGGGCCGTTTCCAACGACTCGACGATGGCGGTAGCCAGGGGCTGCCGTTCCCCCATGCCCGGCCAGTCATAGGTGGTAGCCACGCGGCGCAGCTCTGCGGTCGGGCCATACATGCTGTCCATAGCAGAAATGTATTGGGCCAGCGCACCAACCGATGACTGCATGACGTCACCCGTGCCGGAAACGGGTCGCAAGAAGGCATTGGCGAGGCTTCGCGGCTGAGAGGTACCCACTTCAAGAACCACGCAATCAGCGCGCGCGTACGGGGCCGTCGCCCCGAGTTTGGCTCCAGGCGTGACCTCTGCTATCGCGTGAACCAGCAGCTCGAGGAGGCGTCGGGCGGGGAGCAGGTCCTGTGCCTGCCATGCATTGGAGTCGGTGCCCGAAAGATTGCTCACCAAGAGCGGGACGTCTACCACGACATAGCCGTAGAACACGCCGGCTCCAAGCTCCATATCGTTTGCATGAGCGGCGCCGGTCTCCTCGAGCCGTGCCAGGTCATCCACCACTGTGAAGAAGTCGACTTCCGTATCGAGGGCATGGGTGGTAAAGGCATGGGCAACATGCACCGGGGCATCAACCCGAGCCAGTATGTCCGAGGTCACAAAACGACCGAACATCGCTCCCTCAAATCCCACCATGGGATCTGCCGCTCCAGCAGCCCTCATCAATGCGGCCAGGTTGGCCCGATGCTCCTTCTTCTTTAACGTCTCGTCCAGATGGGCAATCCCAAGCTCTAAGGTCTCCTTGTGCGAGGCCTCCTCAATCAGATGAACGAAATAGTCGATCTCCGGTTTGCCAAATAGTATGGGCTGCCGCATGGCCAACCCTTCCTCCAAGGGTTTCTTGTCCCCCGTGGACATGAAAAGATTCTTCGCCAACGTCTGTATGAGCGCCTCGGCGGCCGCAGAGTCGAGTCCGTCCTCTTCGAGCCGCGTCTTCACGATGCGATCAAAAACGTGCCGGGTACGAACCCCCGATGGGAGGCCGAGTTCCTGGTGAACCATCCACGTGCGCCAGTGCCTTTTTTGGCTCTGGCTGGAGATGCGGAGCCTCGGAGCACTGCCAAACGAGATACGTTTGGCCAAGCCGGCATCGTCGCGATTCAACAGCGTCGCATGATAGCTGGTCAGAAAGTGAATCTGTAAGAACACATCCCTCACCCTTTCGTAACAGTGTGATAGAAGTCGGAAGCAATGAGCCGACGCAGTTGTTCACGCGCAGATGCGTCGTGGGTTAGGACCAGGCGAGCCGCATCCGCCCAGTTTACCGACCGCCCTTTGGCGGCGAGAAAGCGCGCCATGCGGATTACCAAAGTGCGGAGGACCGGCCCTTCGGCCGCTAGCAAGCGCTCCAATCGCGCTTCTGAGTACTGAAGATCGGCCAGGCCACGGCCGAGAGGATGGTGGGGATCATGGCCGCCAGGGCTGAGAAGCGCCAGCCCACCCACCACCGTGACCCAATCGTCGACGGATTCGGAACCGCGGTCCCACTCGTCCGGTAGGAATCGCATGGCAAAGCGGTAGAACGCCACCGGAATGCTTCGATCTGGATTGAGCCGACGGAGGCCCGCCAACTCTCCCGGGGTAGCGGCTGAGCTGGACAGATAGGCGGAAGCTCGGCCTACCACCACCGCCAGCGAAGTGCGCTCTATGTCAGACGTCTTGTCTCATCTCCTTTCTCATCCACGGAAAGAATCGGGGGCTGTGCAGGATTCCGAAGAAGGTCCGTTCAGCCTCAACTTGCGCGCGATAGGCTCGTCCGGCGCGGTGGGGCCAGCCCACTTCAACGTCGTGGAGCACGCTCAGGGCATGACTAGTTAGTTGCTCGACCCACTGGGTCAGGGCGTCCTGCTCGTTGTCGTCGTCGGCATGGTCCCAGACCCACGGGAAATAGTCCGCTCGCCATCGTTGTTCGAAGGCGCGGTCGGCACGGATCCACCACGCCCCTGTCGCCGTTCGGTCCATAACCACCGTGGCGGGCCCGCCTTCCAGGTACACAAACACGGCACGTCGAAGGGCCTGGGTCGTCTTCGACGCGTAGTCGAGTCCAGCCTTGCTGAGTGATGTCAGGTGTTGACGCCTCTCCCTGCCTCCAAAAAGTGTGGGAACCACCTGAGGCGGGATGCGAACCGTTTCCGCGTAAAATCCTTCCGTCTTCCCCTGTCCTCGGACCAGAACCGAGGCCAGCAACCACATCTCACTTCGCGCCCAGTCACTTCCTGGACGCTGCAAAGCAGATAGACCGAGGTCGTCACCAAATACCAGGCGCCGCATCACGTCTGCGGTGAGACCCCTCGGTGAGACCGTGAGGGCCTTGGCCGTGGCCTCCTTACTATCCGCAGATCCCAGCTCAGTCGGGAGCCAGGGATCGCCCAGCACGCCCAATAGTTGTTTAGCGTCGATGCGGTCGTTTTGGCAGGACACATCTTCTGCCCAGATTTGCTCCCCGTCACTCCGCAGGCGAACACGCCGGCACACTTCTATGAAGCACGGGTCCAGCGCTGTCAAAGGTAAGGGTGTCACCCCGTCCCAGGGAACCGTCCAAAGAAGAACCAGGCCATCAGAGTCGTAATGATACGGAGCTGCGAGCAGCTCTTGGCGGTGAGCCAAAAGCCGCTCCACGGCGTCGATCCATCGACGGCCCCAACGAAAACTCTGGACGAGTTCCACCACCAGACGATTGCCGAACCCACTGTTCATGCGGGAGATGCCGCGATTGCCGGCGCCGAGATACCCGCTCATTGTTTGAAGGCTAACTAGGGCGTAAACCCAGTCATCCGGCTGCGCCCGTGTTGCCCGTGCAGCCTTAACGTCGTGATTCTTTGACGTCACCAGAAGGTCGAGCGCGTCGGGAGTGACCGCCTTCACTTTCAGACGCCCGATGTCACTGACGGGTAGCGGGGGCTGCATGAAGGCGGCGAGTCGCGGATTAGGACTAACGAGCGCCCAGGCGTCTAGAGTGTCGCCGGCCAACTCGCTCAATGCGGCCTCCCAGAACTGGGAGCGCTGCACAGCGCTCGTCTTTCCATGCCGGGCTAATAGGGCTGCGCCTAGGTAACACAGAAAGATGTGCCAGGCATCTTCCTGGTGGCGCTGTAGGGCGCCATAGGTGTCAAGCTGGTCTTGCCCCAGCGATTCCAAAAGGTCTGGCAAGGTGAGCCGCTGGCTCTGTCCGGCCAGTTCCACGCGAAAGATCGGGTCGGTCAAAAGATTCGCATTCATGCGCTCGGTGTCTCCACTTCCAGGCCAAATCGGGTGTACCGATACGTTCGATCTCCAAAAGCAAACCGGATGGCGGTCCTGTCTTCGTCCAGAACGGTAGCAGGAAGGGTCTGGTCCCGGGGTGCCATGAATCCTGGTATGAG
>JAJYKO010000367.1:3093-6154 GCA_021788565.1 Chloroflexota bacterium | reverse complement strand
GATCCCCGCCGCTACCGCCAGGATCAGCCCCGAAAGAATGACTCCCTGTCCGCCAAAACCGGCGAGCCTGATCTCTTTTCTCATGGCTATTTACCATCCACGACAATGGCAAAGTCGGGACACACCAACTCGCACATCAGGCACTTGGTACACGCCTCTGGCTTCGTCGCCTCCGGCACCAGGAACCCCGCGGTGCCCCGCTCCTTAGAGATGGCCAGCACGTCCCTCGGGCAGCTCTCGATGCACAGGCTGCAACCCTTGCAGAACGCCTTGTCTATCGTGATCGTGATCATCGCTCACCCCTGCTCATGCGCTAGGAGCCTGGGTTGTCCTCAACCCAGGCGACCCCCTCATCGACCGCCGGCATTGAGGACAATGCCGGCTCCTTGATGCTGAAGTCGTTAGTTCGCCGCTAGCTTCGTCTCCTCGGAGATTCCTCCCTGCCGCTCTCCCATGAGCGCGTACACCTCGTCGGTTAGCTCGGCCCTGCCCTCAATCTCCAGCAACTTGCCCACGATCACCTTGCCGGCCAACTCCTCCGGCGTCATCTTCTCGGCCTTCGCTCGGGTGACGGCCGAGGCCTTGAGGATCCGGAAGTTCTCCACGGGGTCGCCGGTGTTGTAGATTAGCCGACCTGTCTGCGTTGGGCACTGCGAGACGATCTCTATAAAGGAGAAGCCCTTGTGGCCTATCGCCTCCTTGAAGGCCCGGGTGATCTGGACCGGGTGGGCCGTCGTCCAGCGGGCCACGTAGGTGGCTCCCGCCGCAATCGCCACGTCGCAGGCGTTGAAAGGGAACTCGGCGTTGCCGATCGGCGTGGTCTTGGTTGTTGCGTGATGGGGGGTGGTCGGCGCCGTCTGGCCACCGGTCATCCCGCAGATCGCGTTGTTCACCATAACCACCGTGATGTCCACGTTCCGCCTGGCCGCGTGGATCAAGTGGTTCCCACCTATGCCCACGCAGTCCCCATCCCCGGCGAAGACCATCACCTTCCGCTTAGGATCGGTCAGCTTCAGGGCCGTGGCGATTGGGATGGCCCGCCCGTGCATGGTGTGCAGGACGTCGGCGTTGACGTACACCGGTATCCAGGCGCAGCACCCGATGCCGCTGGTGAAGGCGATGTCATCTATGATGCCCATCTCGTCTATTGCCCGCATCAGGGCGGCGACTATCGTCCCATCCCCGCAGCCCTGACAGAAGAAGAGGGGCAAGGCGCTCTTTCGCAGGTACTTCTCAGCTAACGGATGCATACACGCCTCCCTCTATGGCGGCCAGGATCTCGGCCGGCGTGTGCAGCGCGCCGCCCAGCTTCGGGAGTGACACCACCTCGCACTGCCCATGAGCCGCCCGCTCCACCTCGCGGACGATCTTGCCTATGTTCATCTCGGGCACGATGATCCGCCTCGCCGTCCGCGCGATCTTCGCTATCTCCTCGTCAGGGAACGGCCACACGATCCGCATCTTCAGCCAACCCGCCTTGATGCCTGCCGCCCTCGCCTGCCTCACCGCCTGCATGGCTGGCCTTATCGGGCTGCCGTAGGTGACAATCACCACCTCGGCGTCCTCGAGGAAGCGTCCCTCCACGTCCAGGAGGTCGCCGTCGTGCTTGAGGATCTTGTCACACAGCCGCTGTACCAGCTTCGCGCTCGCCTCAACGATGGTGCCGGCGCGGTTGCCCAGCTCGTCGTGGAGCTGGCCTTCGACCAGGAGCTTGTAGCCCTGGTTGAAGGCGGGCATCCCGTCCAGCCGGCCGTTGGGCAGCGCCCGGTAGGGGACGTACTCTTCGGGGGAGAGGCTGGGGGCACGGCGCTCCAGGACGAAGAGGTCCTCCCTGATCCGCACCTTCTCCCGGGTGTGCCCCACCACCTCGTCGCTCATCACGAAGGCAGGAACCCGGTACTTCTCGGCGGCGTTGAAGGCCCTGACGGTGAGGTCGAAGGCTTCCTGAGCCGAGGAGGGGGCGAAGGCAATGACCTCGTAGTCGCCGTGGCTTCCGTACTTCGCCTGGTAGATGTCCTGCTGGGACGGCGAGGTCGGCTGTCCGGTAGAGGGGCCTCCCCGCTGCACGTCGATGACGACGCAGGGGGTCTCGGTAGAGAGGGCGTAGCCAAACCCCTCCTGCATGAGGGAGAAGCCGGGGCCGGAAGTCGCCGTGCATGCCTTCACTCCGCCCCAAGCGGCCCCGATGACGGCGCATATGGAGGCTATCTCGTCCTCCATCTGCATGAAGATGCCGCCGTGGGCCGGCAGCATCTCCGCCATCAGCTCGGCCACTTCGGAGGCGGGGGTGATGGGGTAGCCAGCAAAAAACCTGCACCCGACCGCTATTGCACCCCGGACGCAGGCTTCGTTCCCCTGGATCACCATTACCTGTTCCATGGGAGGTCTCTCTTTCTCAGACTGGCGTTGCCGTTGGATGGTGGATCGGAGGCGACGTATGTTCCACGTATTGGAACGACTGGATTGTAGTGATCTAGGACGAGGGTGTCAATAGCCTAGCTGTGGAAATGGGAGGGCTTCTTGTAGAGGCCGTGACCGATCTGTTCAGAGATCCGAGTTGCCGCTTCTTTCACCAACTCCTTATACCGCTCCATCCGCTCCTCGTCGAATCGCGCGGCAGGGCCGGAGACAGTAAGAACCGCCGATAACTGTCCGGAAGCTTCGAAGATCGGCGCTGAGGCCGACGAGACCTGGGGTACCCTCTCCTCATGGCTGGCAGTTACGCCTTGCTCCCGAATCAGGGCCAACTGGGTTAATAATGTGGACCACTCCATCGGAGGCAGGGAACCGAGGCCCTCGTGTCCTAATTGAGAAAGGTATTCGACTTGGGCAGGCTCGGTCATGTAGGCCAACAGAACCTTGCCGGTAGAACCCACGTGCAGGGGAACCTGATCCCCTATGCTGATGACTCTACGGACCTCGAGGGGGCTTTCCAGTCTCTCAATGCAGACAGCGCGGTCGCCCGCAGGAACGTAGAGGCTGATCGTTTCCCTAGTCCTTGCTAGGAGTGCCTCCATAATCGGCCGGGCTTTCTCGTGCAAATCCAGGGTTTGAAGGTAAG
>JAJYKO010000367.1:0-3083 GCA_021788565.1 Chloroflexota bacterium | reverse complement strand
TTGGCGCCTACCATGTATTTGCGGGTTCTAGGATCTTTGCTGATCAGGCCCCGTGCCTCTAGAGAGACTAGCGAACGGAAAACGGCGCTCTTGTGCAGCCCGAGTTCCCGACTGATCGCACTCACACCCAGCACCGGGCGTTCGCTGGAGAAACACTCCAGGATGGCAAGGGTCCTGTCTACGGCATCGATCACATCTGGCTCCAAAGACTTGCCCTCCCCAATGTGTTCTACTGTAGGGAACGATTAGTATTAGGGTGACTCATTCTAGCGGTTCCCCGCAGGGCGATCAAGTCTACCAAGGTCTGGCTCTTCGCGGTAAGTGTGAGCCACTCTTGCAGCCACCGAATGTTGGCGCTGATCTGCTGCAGGTTCCCCGCCAGGTCGGACCCGGTCGGGACAATGGTACTGTACGCAGGATTGCGGAAAACTTGCTGATTTTCTTTGGGCGCGATGGGGAACTCATAACCGTCTGGTCATCGCCTGCTCGCGCACCGCTTCGAAGTCTCACCCTGCAAGTGTCGCCACCCAACACTAAAGCAGGTCGGCCGCTCGGCGCTAAAGCTGTAGGCCGAAACGACCAAGGAACTCATTGGGGTTGACCAGGGGACTGTGACTAGAGGATTGCTGGGGAGGAATGGGCGCCTCTGGCGCGTAAACTGGTCGATTCCCCGCATTTCCCTTGGTCACCTGCTCAAAGAACTTATAAGCCCCTGGTCGACCTAGCCGCTCGCCCAGCTGCTCCGGCCGTCTGGTTTCGCGACTGTACCAGCTAAATCGAACTGGCAGGGGCGAAGGGCTGAGGATGGGCAGCCCTTCGCTGGCTGAAGTCCGACTCGTGACTCACCCTGCTGCTGAGTCAGCGCTTGCCATCCCTCCTGCCGCTGGACGGGTTCAAGGTGTCGAGCGGAGAAACCCGTCTTCGCGTCACTACCACTTGGGATGCGACGAAATCGACGTACCTCCTGGTCATCTCTAGAGTCTCGTGGCCGAGGATGCGCTGGAGAGTGAGGCTGTCTCCCCCACTGATCAGATAAGTGGTGGCGAAGGTGTGCCTTAGCAAATGGACGTGTAGCCTGGGTACGTCGGCTTTATCTGCCAATCTCCTGAATATCGACTCGATGGCGCTCACCGAGAGCGCCTCCCCATCCAGGCTCAGGAACACCCTCTCGGGATTGCCGTCCTTGGGACGGAAATGCAGGATGTAGCGCTGCAGAAGGCGGGTGACCTTGTTGCCGAAGGGGACGATCCTCTCCTTCTGCCCCTTGCCCATCACCTTGAGCCACCCGTCCTCCAGGTGCAGGTCGGCGATCTTCAGGCTGATCAACTCGGCGCATCGAAGGCCGGTGTCAAGGAAGAGGGAGACGATGGCGGCGTTGCGACAGCCCGTCTGGGTGTTGATGTTCACGCTGCCGAGTATCCTCCCTATCTCCTCGGCTGTCAGGGTCTGCATCACCTTGCGGGGAGCCTTGGGGACGCGAAGTTTGGCCAGGACGTTCTCGGGGAGGTAGTCCTCGCGCTGCAGCCAGGAGGCGAAGGCGGTGAGGACCCGAACGTGGTTGCGCACGGTCATAGCCGAGACGCACTCCTCAGAGGTAGGCATCGTAGGGTGGTCGGCGTAGCGCTTGGAGGCCTGCATTGTGGCGATGTAGGCCCGAACGGTCTGGAGGTTGAAATCAGCGAGGGTTCCCCCTACCCTCTCGATGTACTTGGTAAGCCTGTGGCGATACCCCTTGATGGTCTTCGGGGTCTTGCCTTCGAGTCTGCAGGTAGTAAGATACTCTTCGATCAGGGTTGTTAAGGAAAGGTTCTTCTTGTCCATGTCCTGCCAGCTTTGGTTCTTTCTCCGCATTTTGGGCGCTCCTCATCGTCAGGTCAAAGTTGATTGACCTGTTATTGACCTGCGCCTGAAGTGCGGCTGACCCCAGGCTGACAGCGGGAGTTTTCCCGCCAAGATCGGCCGAGTCCCTCGCCCCTGCCCCATTTCCCCTACTGGGAAGCCAAATCTCGTTTGGCTCTTTCCGGCACTACTTCGTAAACCACCGGTCGTCAGTTCGACTCTGACCGTCGGCTCCGTATATTGGGGTTCCGATATGCTCGGAGCCCCATATTTTGTGGTACACCCTCTCGCGGCGGAGTGGCTGCAAACATTCTGCAAACATCTGCGTGAGGCGGTTTTCTCGATATCGACGGGGATTCGCAAGCGCTAGGGGGGATAGGTTAGCCCGCCAACGCGGTCGCCTCTCTAGATCCCCACAGCGCCGCGTCCAGCTTTTTCGCTGCTTCCTCCTGCATGGAGGGCAGAACGTGGGAATACAAGTCCAAGGTTATTCCGATGGTAGCGTGGCCGAGGCGCTCAGAGACGACCTTGGGATGCACCCCAAGCTGCAGGAGCATGGTGGCCCGGCCATGACGGAGGTCGTGCAGGCGGACATCGGGTAGTCCTGCCCTACGCAGAATTGTCTTGAACGCGGTGTAGAGATTGTCGGGTTGGATGGGCTTGCCATCGGGGTAGGCGCATACCAGATCACCGTCCCGGAGCACCGTGCCCAACAGTTCTCGCTGCCTCATCTGTCCCGCTCGGTGCAACCGCAACTTCTCCACTACGGTTGCGGGCAAATCGATCACCCGTCGGCTCTTGGATGTCTTTGGTTCCTTGAAGGCCAGCCCTGCGCTTGTCTGCTGTAGCGCTCTGCGCACCGCCAATTTGCCAGCTTCCAGGTTCACGTCGCGCCACCGAACAGCGAGGAGTTCGCCCCGACGCATGCCCGTCGCCAAGGCCAGAAGGATCGGCATGTAGAGGTGCGTCCCGCGAGCGGCTTCTTCCAGTTGAGTGTTCTGGGAGGCGTCGAGAACCCGCATCTCCTTCCGGAAAGGGCGCGGAGGCTCCACGGCGTCGGCGGGGTTCCGGGGAACCAACTGCCAGCGGACGGCGTGTTTAAGTGCTTGCCGCAGCACGCGGTGGTGGTGCAACACGGTCTGGGCTGCCAGCCCTCCTCTCCCATCCTTGCGGCCGTTCTGGAGCGCCCACGAGTAATAGGACTGGATATCGAGCGGTTGGAGCTTCGAGAGCAAGAGGTGACC
>JAJYKO010000366.1 GCA_021788565.1 Chloroflexota bacterium | reverse complement strand
CATGGTGCCGGTCCAGATCGCCGAGTGGCCGGTGTCCGCGACAAGGACGGCGTTCTCGGGCAGGAAGTCGCTGATCTCCTTGCAGATCCGCTCGGGCCTGATGGGTACCGCATCCGAACTGTACTCCGGTGCCATCTCCGCCCGCCACTTTCGCAGACCATCCTGTGCGTACTCGACCCACGCAGCTCTGGGTGACACGCTTGGGGTAGCATCTATCATCTGCCTCAGAGTCAACCGGGCATCCCCCAGGATCCCAACCTTCGCTGGATAGTTCCTTCCCAGCTCAGCCGCGTCGATGTCCAACTGTATCGTAGGTGTGCCCGGACGCGGTAACTTCCAGTTGTTGGTCGTTAGACCACCCGCTCGGCTACCCGCGAAGAAGACGAGGTCCGCCTCCTCGACGATCTTGTTCGCGGCACGCCTCCCGTACGTCCCCACGTTGCCGAGGGAGAGCGGGTGGTCATCAGGGATACTCTCCTTGCCGTTCAAAGAAACGGCCACCGGGATCGAGAGCTTCTCAGCCAGCTCTGTCAACTCGGCTCCGGCCCCGGACGCGGTGATGCCCCCTCCCGCGACGATCACGGGGCGCTCGGCCGCCGTCAGCAGCGCCAGCGCCTTCTCCACGAGAACGGGATCCGGTGCGATTCGGAAGGCCGGCAAGTGGGTGAACTTCTCCTCGACGATGACCTCGAAGTCGCCCTCACCGTTGATCTGTTCCCCAAGCCGCCCTGGGAACTCGAGATGTACTGGCCCTGGCGCACCTGTCGTGGAAACACGGAAGGCCTGGCGCAGCAGGTCAGGCAGCCTGTCCGGCCTCTGCACCATGGCGTTGAACTTGGTTACCGGCCCGAACATCGGAAAGTCTTCCACCACCTGGTAGAAGTAGCGGTAGCGGGCATCAGGCTGCGGCCCTCCGCTGACCGCGATCACTGGCGAGCAGGACTGGTACGCGTCTCGCAAGCCGGCAGCCAGATTCCCTGCCCCTACGGCCTGTCCCATACAGATCCCCGGCTTGCGTCCGGCCCTGGCGTAGCCGTCGGCCATGTAGGCTGCCGACATTTCGTGGTGGGTAGTCACCCGCTTGATGGACGTCTCCTCCATCGCGGCCATGGCCTGATGGAAGATCGCGGGCACCATGAAGACGTGGGTAATGCCGTACGCCTCAAGGGTCTTTGCGTAGAACTGTCCTGTGCTCATGACCGGCATTGGAGAAACCTCCGATTACTTGATCGCCAGCGGGTTCACGGGCGGGGTCCTCCCGCCTGTGAGCAGCATAGGTGGCACGGCGAATACGTGCGTAATTAATGGTAGGCACGAACAAGCGCCAGATCAACCGCTCTGCGGACAAATCTCGCACCCGCTTGTTTGTCTGCCGGGACAAGTAGCCCATGCCCCCGCAGACGCATTTTGGACGGATGCGACTGGCACGCACTCTGCATCCACAACCAGCCACGCACGTGCGTGTGCGTGCTCTGGTGTCCTTTGCCATGAAGGCACGACAGGCGAGTGAGATGGCCCAGAGCGTATTTCGATTCGCTCGCCGCTAAGGAGTACGGCCATGCAGGATCTGCAATCGGCCAGACGGTCCTCTAGGGCCTGGTGGTACTTGCTACTCATTATTCCCTTCATCGCGATGCTGTGGGTTCCGTCTTATGTGTCGATTTCCCCGGAACTCGGGGGCGTTCCGTTCTTCTACTGGTATCAGTTCCTCTGGATCGTGATTACCGGTATTCTCACCGCTTTCGTCTACTTCGTCACTGAGGACAGACACCCCCGGGCAGGGGACCCGACAGCGGACACCACCGGGAGGGTGACACGTGATTAATGGAGTTGCGTTAGGCGTATTCATTTTCCTCTTGTTGGTCGTTACCGTGCTTGGCTTCGTGGCTGCGCGGTGGCGACGCGGCGACCTCGGGCAACTCGACGAGTGGGGGTTGGCCGGACGCCGATTCGGCACTGTCGTCACCTGGTTCTTGTTGGGTGGCGACCTCTACACGGCGTACACGTTTATCGCCGTTCCCGCGCTGATATTCGGCGCGGGCGCAATCGGCTTCTTCGCGGTCCCATACACCATCATCGTGTACCCGTTCGTATTCATGGTGATGCCCCGACTGTGGTCGGTAGCGCGCAGGCACCACTACATCACCCCGGCCGATTTCGTCCGCGGTCGGTATCAGAGCCGCGGCCTCGCACTCGCGGTGGCAATTACCGGAATACTGGCGACGATGCCGTACATCGCTCTCCAGCTCGTAGGTATTCAGGTAGTACTCGCCGGGATGGGTATCCAGGGCGATTGGCCCCTGATCGTGGCCTTCGTGCTCCTGGCCGCTTATACCTATTTCAGCGGGCTCCGCGCGCCGGCGATGATAGCACTGGTCAAGGACACCTTGATCTACATCACCATCATAGTCGCCGTGATAGCCATTCCGATTAAGCTAGGAGGCTACGGCCACATCTTCGCCGCTGTTCCGCCGGCGAAGACCCTGCTCGCCCCCGGGCAATTTAGCGCCTATGCCACGCTAGCACTGGGTTCCGCGCTGGCGCTGTTTATGTACCCGCACGCGATCACCGGGGTACTCGCCGCCAATAGTCGAAAGGTGATACGCCGCAACGCGGCACTCCTGCCGGCGTACTCGTTCCTGCTGGGCCTGATCGCCCTGCTCGGCTTCATGGCCATCGCCGCTGGCATCAAGGCGACACCGCCTTACGGAGCCCAGTTCGCCGTCCCCGCGTTGTTCAACGCGATGTTCCCGTCGTGGTTCGTGGGCTTCGCATTCGCCGCCATCGCCATCGGTGCGCTGGTCCCTGCCTCGGTCATGTCTATAGCCGCGGCAAACCTGTTCACCCGCAACATCTACCGCGAGTACTTCAGGCCCAACGTGTCCAATCAGGAAGAGTCGACCGTAGCTAAACTGGCGTCTCTAGTTGTCAAAGCAGGAGCACTAGTTTTCATCTTGTTCGTGCCTACCCAGTACGCCATCAACCTGCAGCTTCTGGGTGGCGTCTGGATCATCCAGACCCTCCCTGCGATCGCCATTGGCCTGTACACGCGGTGGTTCGACCGATGGGCCCTGCTCTTGGGCTGGGCGGCGGGAATGGTCGTCGGTACCGCCATGGCCGTCTCGGTCGGCTTCGGTTCGACGTACGTTCTGCACATAGGCAGCACCGCGGTGGCGGGCTACGCGGCCTTCTACGCCGTGATCGCGAACCTGATCGTCGCGGCCATTGCGACTCTAATCCTGCGGGCGGTTGGAGTGCGGGCTGGCGTCGACGAGACGAAAGCGGCAGACTACACCGCAGAAGGTGGAGCGCCGGGCGTTCCGCTCAGTGAGGCAGAGAAGGCATCAAGGGCAGCGTAACTGTCCCGCCGCAGCGCCAGCACCACGAGAGGCGCCGCCCCTTTCCCAGAAGGAGTGGCGCCTCTCTTCTTGCTCGACCGTTCAGAGAAACGCTGTCCTCGCGGCAGAAGCAGGAGAGTGATTCTTCGAAGGAAATGGGCGCGCCCACTCTGGGAAGCGCCCTTGACGCCCCCGCGACTCCCCTGGTAACGTCCCTAAGATCAGTCTGTTGCCCTTCGTACCGCGTGGGGCGGCGGGCACCGGACACGAGAGGAAGTGGCGAATGGGGACAGTGGAAGCGAAGAAAGCTGTCGTTCTCCTGAGTGGAGGCCTCGACTCAAGTACCACCCTCGCCATAGCCAGGGCAAGGGGCTACCAGCCCTACGCTATGACCTTCCGATACGGCCAGCGCCATGAGGTGGAGATCGACGCCGCGCGACAGGTGGCGGCCCGTCTGGGTGTGGCCCGGCACGTGGTCGTCGACATCAACCTCCGGCTCTTCGGCGGCTCCGCCCTAACGGACGATATCGCCGTTCCCAAGAGCCGATCTGCCGAGCAGATGGGAGCCGACATACCGGTCACCTACGTGCCGGCTCGTAACACCATCTTCCTATCGTTTGCCCTTGCCTGGGCCGAGGTACTGGGGGCGGAGGACATCTTCATCGGAGTGAACGCCCTGGACTACAGCGGCTACCCGGACTGCCGTCCCGAATACGTCCGGGCGTTCCAGCAGATGGCCAACCTGGCCACGAAGGCAGCGGCGGAGGGAAGGCAGCGTGTCATCATCCACACACCGCTGATCGATCTCACCAAGGCCCAGATTATCCAGAAGGGACTGGAATTGGGAGTAGACTATGCCCTGACCCGCAGCTGCTACGACCCGTCACCGTCGGGCGAGGCCTGCGGTCAGTGCGATGCCTGCCAGCTCCGACTGAAGGGCTTCAGGGAAGCAGGGTATACAGACCCCGCGCCATACAAAGGAGTAACCGCGTAGACTAGAGACTAAATCAAAGCCAGGATGAAACCCGCGGGGTCTCGGGGATCACGGCGCGCCAGTTCAGGATCAGGGGCCAAAGACCCCGCGGGTTTGGTCGCCGCTTTACTTTAGTGCCGAGTGACGGCCGGCATAAGCTGTCGTCCTGAGCGTCAGCGAAGGATCTCTCCGAACACATGGAGATGCTTCGCTGCCCTTCGGGCCTTCAGACTGCGCTCGCTCGCCTCAAGTGCTCAGCATGACAGTACCTGGTACTGCACGAGTCTAGATACACCCGATCCGGACATCTGAGTTTTACATGCAGTCACGGGCAGACGGGTTGAAAGTGCGACAGGCATCACGCTGAAGGAAGGAAACGGAAGATGCGAGAAACGAGGAGCTACTCCGACGAGCCCAGGGGATATTCGTCTCTCTTCCTCGTCGTCGTGGCCGTCTTCATTACCAGCCTGATCGCGGCCAACGTCATCGCGGTGAAGTTGGTAGACGTCTTCGGCTTCGTGATGCCCGCGGGCACCGTCATCTTTCCGCTGAGCTACATCTTTGGAGACATTCTAACCGAGGTCTACGGCTACCGGCAGGCCCGACGCGCCATCTGGCTCGGTTTCTTCTGCAACCTGATCTTCGTGGCAGCCGTTTGGGTGGCTCAGGAGATTCCCCCCGCGGCGTTCTGGAGCGGCCAGACGGCATACGAGCAGATCCTCGGCTATACACCGCGGCTGCTCGCAGCCTCTTTTCTGGCCTATCTGGTGGGGGAGTTCGCCAACTCCTTCGTGCTGGCCAAGATGAAGATCGCCACTCACGGGCGCTGGCTCTGGACCAGGACAATCGGGTCGACCCTGGTAGGCGAGGGCCTCGACTCCCTCGTGTTTATCACCCTCGCCTTCTTCGGCACCATACCGGAGGCCATGTTGCTCACCACGGTCCTCACGCAGTGGGTGGCCAAGTCTGGCTACGAGGTGATCGCTACCCCCCTCACCTACGCCATCGTGAACTCGCTGAAGCGGCGGGAGAAACTGGACACATTCGACTACGAAACCAGCTTCAATCCCTTGAGGGTGTCCGAGTAGGCGCCGGCAAGCCCGCTACATGACACGTGCCTCGGCCAGCGAGGCCAGGTTGCTCAGGACCACGACGACCATAATCGCGTTGCTCGCGTAAAGGGCGTACCATAACCTGGGGTAGGAAGAGGTCAGTTTGACCACAATCGTAACGACCAGCGACATCGTGAACAGCTTGAAGCAGTACATCGCCATCTCGCTGCCGGTGGACATGATGAGCGACGGCAGGTAGTTCCCCTCGACCAATCCCATCCTGATTGCGATGAGCGTCGAAGCCACGTCCGCGAGATTCAGTCCGATGAAGAAGAGTAACGCACCCCACTGAAGGGTAGTGAACCGGTTCCGCACTGCCATCATGCTCCTACCTCCCAATGTCCGCCGCGAGTCGCGAACGCCCTGTCATTCAGCATGTTTTCTAACAGAATTATCATGAACGGGACATGTCTCCAACGCGCGAGGGGGATGTCAATTCTTACAGCATTCCGACATCTGACAATCTGTTCAGGCGGCAGGCATGCCAAAACGGAGCGCTCCCAATACCTGGGACAACGGGGACATTCCCAGAAGAAACAGATGGTGCGGTTACATATTTTCTTTAGATTCTTAGCTTTACTCTTGCGTTCCATAGGCTCTCGCTCGGCCTGGGGATGGTTTGAGGATCATGTCACAGTTCGGGCGGAAGCGACGGGGAGGGCGAGGCTCCTGCCGAGCCGCCCGGGTGGGGCAACTGGCGGCTCGACAGGAGCCTCGCCCTCCCGGACTGT
>JAJYKO010000365.1 GCA_021788565.1 Chloroflexota bacterium | reverse complement strand
GCACGCACCTTCCTCCAACAGCAGGGATTGATCAAGAAGTAGCCGCCCCCGGCCTCCGCCCGAGGCAGATGCATGGTTGCGCCCGCCGTCGGCTCGTCTGACGAAGCTCGCCCTGGCGGCGATTGTGCGACCCTACACGGGAGCCTGTAAGGACGAAGCCAGAGAGGGTGTCACAGGAGTCAGAGCAACCTCGGTCTACAGCAGACTAGGCGAGACCTGGTCATAAATCGTCTGGCCCCGCGGTAGGCCAAATCCTGGTTCGGGCCAGGATCAGGATGGCCCCCGACAGGACCGACAGGCGAGATGCCGCGCCAGTGCTTGCAGGAATTACGACCAGGTCTCGACTAGGCCCTAGCCACCGGTAACGTGAAGTGAAAGGCGGTAGTTTTCTTGGGGACGCTGTCGACCCAGATGCGGCCTCCATGGGCCTCCACCAGGCCCTTGCTGATGTAAAGCCCGAGTCCCAACCCCTTCACGGGCCCTCTCTCTGCCGACCGTGTCCGGTGAAAGCGGGTAAAGAGGCGAGCTCGTTCCTCGATCGGGATGCCTTCGCCCTCGTTGGCGACCGACACCTCGACCTCTCCTTCGATAGGCCACAAACGTACTAGAGTCTCAGTGTTCGGGTAGCCGTACTTTCCGGCGTTGGAGAGGAGGTTTCCCAGCACCTGCTCGACCCGGGCGGGATCCGCGTCGATTGGGGGAATTGGGTCTTGTACCTCAACTCGTACAGAGTGCCCACCGGTTATCGCCGCAGCTCGATCGACGAAGTCTCGGACCAGGGCGGGGAGATCTATCCTCTCCTTCTCCAGCTTCAGCCGACGGGTCTCGAGTCGTGATGCATCCAGTAGGTCGCCGATGATCCTGTTCAGATTGCCTGAGGCACTGATTATGTGCTCCACGGCCCTGATCTCGAATTCCGAGGATGCTCTTTGCCCGATCATGCCCCGCAACGTGGCGGCGTAGCCCATGACTATGGCGAGGGGCTGGCGCATATCGTGGGCTATGATCGAGGTCCACTCCTCCCGCATTTGCTCCATCTCCTTGACCCTGGAGATGTCCTGGTACAGGGCTACCGCGCCGATCACCCCTCCCCTGGCATTTCGGACCGGTGCCGCACTTGCCAGAACCGGCGTCCGTGTCTCGCCAGCTCGGACCAGTAGCAACTCCTGGTCTGAGGTCGCGTGGCCTCGGAGGGCCCGGCTCAACAGCAGTTCGTCCAGGGGCAGCACGCGCCCATCCGGATGGCAGACATGTCCAACGAGCTGACCGAGGCGTAGTTCAGGAGACGCGGCCCATCCCAAGAACTCGAAGGCCCTGGGATTGGCAGTCACGTGGCCGGTCTCCGCGTCGCAGAACACGACACCGCTGGGGGCGCTCTCCAGGATGGTCTCGAGGCGGGCCCGCTCAGTCTCAGCCTCGGCACGGGCGGACCGTTCCCGGGAAAGCAGATCGAGACGGTCCCTCTCCGCTCGTTTGCGCTCCGTGATGTCGCGGGCGATTGTCGATGCCCCAACCACCTTTCCAGTGGTGTCCTTGATCGCGGAAATGGTTGCCGACACGTCGATCAGGTTGCCGTCTCTCCGCATCCGCGCGGAGTCGTAGGACTTGATCACCTCGCCGTTTCTCAGTCTCGTCAGCACGTCGCTCAATTCCCCGCCGCGGTCGGGCGGAAGAATGATTGAGAACGGCTCGCCCACGGCCTCCTTGGCGGCATATCCGTACAATCGCTCGGCCCCCGGATTCCAGCTCGCGATGGTGCCCTCAAGGGAAAGGCCGATGATGGCATCCTCGGACGACTCCACGATGGCCGACAGTTCGGACCGGGCTTCGTCGGCCTGGCCGCGCTCGATCGCTAGGGCGGCGAGATCGGCCGCAACCTGTAAGAAACCCAGGTCCTCCTTGGTGAACGGGCGCCGCTGAGCCGTGCCGACGTGGACAACCCCAAGCAACTGATCTCTGAGAAGCAGTGGGGCGGCGACCAGTGACCGAATCTTTCCATGCATGATCGGGTTTGAGACCTCGGTCTCTGATAGGTCGTTCAGGATCATGGGGCGCTTCCTCGCCGCGACTAGGCCGGCGATGCCCCTGTCCACCGGCAGGCAGATCTCTTCCCCAGCTTCCTCTTCGAGCCCATCGGAGGCGTGCGCTACCAGTTTCCGTCCATCCTGGCTGAGCAGCAGGATCGCCGCGGTGTCTCCGGCGAGCACCTCGCGGATGCGCCTCAGTAGCTCCTTCAGGAGGATGTCGGGCTCCAGCCGCGATAGCGCGGTCTCGGTGACGTACTGGATCGCCCTGAGCCCCCTCTTGGTGTTCCACGCTCTCGCGGGGTTTCTCCGCGGGCGGCCCCTGCTCGTAGGCCGGACACTCCCACGGTCCTCTCTCTGTGACCTCGCCATCGCTGCCTAGTTTCGCATTCACAATTGTCGATAGTTCTTGTCCCACCAAGATCATAACTCCGACACGGCATTGGTGGAAGACCAAGACTCGCGGCACATGATGCCCGGTGGGAGGAGCCGCGGCGCAGCTTGACCGCTTAGTTTCCTCGCACCGGCGATGCCCCTGAAAGGAACCGCCAGGCAACCGCCGGCAACTGGTCGAAGTGAAGGCATACGTGAGATAGAGGGACGGCAAGGATTCTGCAACGCCTTCCAAGATCCATCGATGACAAGGAGGAAAGAGATGGCTGATATGGAACAGCGCATCAACTACATCAGGGTAGCACCTCACGCCGATATCGCGATGCAGGGGTTGGAGGATTACGTTCGCCACAGCGGCCTGGAACCCACGCTCATCGATCTCGTCAAGCTGCGGGCTTCCCAGATCAACGGCTGTGCCTACTGTGTTGATATGCACACCAAAGACGCTCGTGCTCGGGGCGAGACGGAGCAGAGGCTATATGAGGTCTCTGCCTGGAGGGAGGCGCCCTTCTACAGTGAGAGGGAGCGAGCCGCACTGGCCTGGACCGAGGCATTGACCTCGATCGCTGGCCAGGGTGTCAGCGATGAACTCTACCAGTCTGCCAGACAGCACTTCTCGGAGAAGGAGCTCGTGGACCTGACCATTGCGGTCATTGCCATCAATGGATGGAATCGCCTGTCCATCGCCTTCCGATATCCAGAGGTGGGTAGCTATCAGCCGGCTACCCGCCAGCAGCAAGCTGCCTAGGGTGCGCGCGTGATGACGGACGATCTCGCCGATCGCTTACAGAACGAGGGTGAGGGAAATGAGAGGGCGAGCCCTTTCAAGTCTCTCACCTTCTCCCTGGACCCCGTGCCGCCGTTCCGGCTGGACCTAACCGTGTGGGTGCTCCGTCGCCGGCCCGACAACGCAGTGGATCTGTGGGACGGCCGAACCTATCGTCGAACGGTGGTCCTCGAAGGTGAGCCGGTGGGAATCGACGTCACGCAGATCGGTCCGCCTGAGGAGCCGCGGCTCCAGGTGGCGGCGACGGGTCATCGGCTGCCGGCCGGCGTGCAGCAGACGCTGTCGAAGCTTCTGGAGCGGATGCTGGGCACCACGATCGACCTATCTCCGTTCTACAGGCTGGTTGCCGATGATGCGCGGCTCGGTCCGCTGGTCGCGCGATTCCACGGGGTCCGGCCGCCTCGGTTCCCGACGCTTTTCGAGGCTGTGCTCAACGGTGTCGCCTGCCAGCAAGTAACGCTTACTCAGGGGATTCGGCTCTTGAATCGGCTAGTCGAGAGCTATGGCATTGGCGTCGACGAGCCAGGAGAACCTCGATCCTTCCCCCGGCCGGAAGATCTGGCAACTGTGGACCCGGGGGCTCTCAGGGGTCTCGGACTCAGCCATCAGAAAGCGCGGGCAACTGTCGAGCTAGCCTACGCAATTTCATCGGGGCAACTGGATCTGGAAGGGCTGGCCGAAGCCGGCGACCAGGAAGCCGTGTCCAGGCTACTATCGCTGCGCGGCGTGGGGCGCTGGACGGCCGAATATGTGCTGTTGCGGGGTTTGGGGCGGGTACACGTCTTCCCCGGCGACGATGTCGGCGCCCGGAACAATCTGCAACGATGGTTGAACCTCCCTGGACCGCCCGACTACGAGGAGATCCAGCGCTTGCTCGCTCGGTGGAGTCCTTACCAGGGGCTCGTCTACTTCCACCTACTACTGGGCCGCCTGACCCGCGCCGGTTCCTACCATGAAGAAGGAAACGCCTGACGCCCGTGCCGTTGTGTTCACCATCGGGCATTCCACCAGGAGCCTGGACGACTTCCTCCGCCTCCAGCAGCTTCATCAGGTGGAGGTTGTGGTGGATGTAAGAACCGTTCCTCGCTCGCGCCGCAACCCGCAGTTCAACCAAGAGACTCTTCCCGCCGCCTTGCAGGCAGCCGGAATCGGTTACCTGCACATGCCAGGTCTGGGTGGCCTCCGGCATCCCCGTCCGGGCTCCCGGAACGATGCCTGGCGCAACGCCTCCTTCCGGGGGTACGCGGACTACATGCAGACCGCGGAGTTCGAGGAGAACCTGGGGCGCTTGATGGAGTTGACCAGTACGCTACGAATCGCCTTGATGTGCGCCGAAGCCGTCCCCTGGCGCTGCCATCGCTCCCTCATTGCCGACGCTCTCCTGGTGCGAGGCATCCAGGTCGATCACATCATGAGCGGGACTCGCAGCCAGCCTCATCGCCTCACGCCCTGGTCGAGAGTAGAGGGCACTCGCATCAGCTATCCGGCAGGAACGGCTCAGTCGAGTGTTAAACCGGAGAATCGTGCGGTGTAACCCCCTCCGCAACACTACAGCCCCCGTGAGCGATGCAGCCTCCGAACTCCTACCTCATCGGAGCTCCGCGCACGGAGCGCGCTCCGAAGTTAACTGCTCCAATAGACACTGTCCCGGAGACACTATTGGCGAATTCGGAATCCGGCATTGGCCGATGCCGACACTGCGCTTTCTGACGGCCAAATTTCTGAACCACAGCCACCAGATCCTGTCTCTGGGGATTCGCCAACAGTATCTAGGGGCTGGTCACGGGATGAGGCATTTCGACAGTGCGTGTCCGCATGAACTGCCTATCGGTGTGGGGGATAAGAAGAAGTAAGAATGGGGAGTGCCCCCGGCGGCGGTACCACCGGGGGCGGCGTGAGTAGAGGGCTTAACTTCCGGCCATCGCAGGGCGCTCGAAGAAGAGCACCCAGCCTGCTGCGATTACCGCGAGGACCCCTATGATCCAGGCGCTCCAAGCCATCTGGGTCAGGCTCGTGTAGCCGAGGACCCAGGGGGAGATGAAGAGCAGGACACCCAGGACGATTTGCGCCCATTCCACGGTGCGCATCTGCGGGTTAGCCAGCATGTACAGGCCAACCAGGAACATCAGCACACCGATGACGATGCCTGTCCACTGTGCAGCGGGCATAGTCATCGCGCCGAACGCGAACGTCGCGAGGAAGATCAGAACACCAAGCACCACTAGAACCCAATCCTGCCACCGCCTCCAAGCTGTCATCACCGATACCTCCTTGACAATTCCTGTAAGCACATCACCGGTCAGCACGAGGCACATCCGAGCGGGTCGGCCTGCCCCGACTGCCGGGTACAACGTGGTAGCAGACCGCATGCCAGCGCATCGTGCTCGGTTATCGCGATACCGTTCCATTCCGAGTGGAGATGTGACTTGGTCTTGGAAGCAGTTACCGAGCGAGAGCCGCCTCCCCTTGCGACAGCCTGTTTGATACTTCCGAATTGCTATAGCCCTCTGCTCCGTCTCCGTCCGATAACGTGTAGGTCGACGAGCGCACGATAAGGGATCCTGACGAACGGGCACACTGAGGCTAATGGCTGTCTGCTGCAGAATACAAGGCAGGGTTCTGACTACCATCCACTACCGGGAGGCCATCCCACGAAGTAGACACAAGAACTGGTACCTTATTTGCTGCTCAAGTACCTAGTGCTTGTTGAGTAGGCGCTCCTGACCCCGGCTGTGTTTTGACCCGTCGTGTTGATGCACACATCGCTGCTACGGCATTCCGGTGGCCGATGCGTCCACCGGCAGTTATGAAAGGAGTTCAGCATGACCAGGAGGGGATCTACCGAACGCCGTCGCTACGTCGTTCGGGTTGGCACGATGGTAGCGATCTTCGGGGTGCTCGCGGTACTCGGGGTCATCTCGGTAGCGTGCGGCGGGGGAGCGCCCTCGCCAA
>JAJYKO010000364.1 GCA_021788565.1 Chloroflexota bacterium | reverse complement strand
CGGGACCACGCAGCTCAGCGGGAATTTCTCGGTTGACAGCTCTGGGAACCTCCAGGTCGGGCTAGCAGGGCAGGTGCCCGTGCAGCTAACTTCTCAGCAGTCTACCCAGCCGGCTCAGGCAAGCGCCAGCACAGCATCTCAGCAGATCGACCACACATTCTGGTACATCTCCAGGGCAGCGGGCTTAAGCGCGTACCTGATGCTGTTCCTGAACGTGGTGCTGGGTCTAGCCGTGAATACGCGGATCATGGATGCCCTGGTGGCCCGGTGGCGCTCCTTCGACCTGCACGAGTTCACGGCGCTGCTCGCCATGGGGCTCCTGGCGATCCACGGGCTCTCCCTTCTGGGGGATCAATACATCGGGTTCACCCTGCCGCAGATTCTGCTGCCGTTCAACCTGCCCTACCGGCCCTTCTGGACCGCGATGGGAATACTCGCCTTCTGGATGATGGTGGTCATCACGGCTAGCTCCTACATTCGGAAACAGCTAGGCTACAAGACCTGGCGCGCGATTCACTATCTGAGCTTCGGGGCGTTCCTCATGGGGCTAGCCCATGGGGTAATGGCCGGCACCGACAGCACGATGCCATGGGCGCAAGGTCTCTACCTGAGCACAGGTACCATCGTACTGCTGCTGACCATCCGTCGATTCTCTGGAGCGAAAGCGAAAAAGAAAGCGCCGGTGAGGGTCGCGGCTCAGCGCTCGGCGAGCAGGGCGGAGTAGCACCGCACCAGATGACGGTAGTGCGCCAATCAGGGGGTCGGTGAGCATGACAACCGGGGTAGGGATAGCGGTCGGGGCGGTCAGAGTAGGGGCGGTTCCCGAACCGCCCCTACGACAAGCAGACAAGGGCAGAACACCGAGAGATGACGGCGCTACACTGAAGCGTACGATGCCCCATCGGGGGGTACCACGAAGCGATAACCGCGGCCTCTTTCGGTAACGATCAGCCTGGGCCCGTTCTCGGACTCGATCTTCGAACGTAGCCGGCAGATGAACACCTTCAAGTGATCACCGACGGGAGTCCGTGACTCATCCCAGAGCAGGCTCGACAGCGACTTCCTTGTGGTTACTCGTCCGGCGTTGCGTACAAGGTAGTAAAGAACCTTGTATTCGGTCGGGGTCAACTTCACGGGAACTCCGCGACGGGTGACGGCTCGCCCCAGGAAATCCATGGCGAGGTCGCCGCACGCGAAATCCGCATTCTCATGCGTAGATTGCCCCTGGACTCGCCTCAAAAGCGCCCTAGTCCGGGCTATCAGCAAGAGAAGGCCAAAGGGTTTGACAACACAGGCGTCGGCTCCCAGATCGAGCACTCGCACCGCGGACTCCTCGTCCCTGTCGGCCACTAGCGCGATTATGGGAACGGTAGAGCCCGCGCGAATCTCCTTCACCACGCGAAAGGCCGCATCGTGAGGCAGGTCGACGTCAACCACAGCCAGATCCGGTCTCAGGTCGTGGACCGACTGGACTCCTGACTCTACGTCGGCCGTCTGGATGACAGTGGAGTTTGGCCAGTGGAACTGGAGGCCGACAGTCAGCGAGTCAACGAGTTGCGGATCGTGATTAACAACCAGGACTTTCGTGTCGAGCCTCCTTCCTTATCGCGAGCCGGCATCGGCTCGCGCCAAACGGTCCCCAGGCACAGTCGCTTTGATGATCAAGCGCCGGCAACCAGAAGAAATTGCTGCCCATCCCCAAGGACACCACTCCTAAGGTCGCTACCGCCCCTGCGGTCCCACGAACCTGTACCCCACGCCGCGCTCAGTCTCAATCAGCCTTGGACCGTCTTCCAACTCGATTTTCGCGCGAAGCCGGCTGACGAAAACCTTCAAGTGATCAGTAGTAGCGCCGTACTCTTCTCCCCAGATCCGGTTGATCAGGGTTTCGTGCGGCACCACACGTCCCCGGTTGCGGACCAACTGCGAGAGGAGCTTGTACTCCAACGGAGTGATGTGAACAGGCCTGCCGCGAAGGAAAACGGTGGCATCTTCGAAGTTGATGGTCAGGTCCCCGGACACGAAGTCGGGAGTCGGGCGGAACGATGGCGGCATGTCGGCCCGACGCAGGACCGCCTTGATCCTGGCGACCAGCGCCATGTACCCAAAGGGCTTGACCACGTAGTCGTCGGCACCGAGTTCCAGGCCCCGTACCTGGTCAGCCTCCTGGCCCCGAGCCGACAGGACGATCACGGGCACGTCCGAAACCCGGCGAATCTCTTGCAGCACGTCGAAGCCGTTCCTGGAAGGCAATCCGATGTCAAGCAGCACCACCTGGGGCGAGCGCTCGTAGAAGAGCTTCAGGCCAGGCTCGCCGTCGGCAGCCGAGAAGACCTCGCAGTCTTTCCATTGCAGCTGAAACCCGACAGACAGCGCGTCGACAAGCTGCGGATCGTCATCGATGATCAAGATCTTCATGCAATCACCTCAGACATTAGCCTCATCGAGGGAACAGCCGGCGAGGGAATTACGAAGATCGAGCCGGCACCAGCGAGCTCTTCAGACGAAAACAGCCTCAGTGGCGACGACGACTTCCCGAGCGGCCCAAGACCGCCAGCGAGCAGCCGGAACATGAGCTGCGGGCAGTCCGCAGATCACGCGCAATATATCACAGTTGCGAGAAGACTGAGACCGAGCGTAACATTTTCTTTACTATAAGATGGCGTGAAGGCTGCCGCGGGGACGGTTTCCCCTTCGCGCCGCGTAATCGGTGCCGACCATCTGGGAGTGCCAGGCGATAGGGAGAGGCGGCTCTCGACTGCCGAACAGCAACGTGCTAGATTACAGTAGCAAATGTTGCACTCGCGGCCGCTGCTGGGAGCGTTCTGCCATGGACGATGCCCTGAAGACAAGAGAGGATCTGCTGGCGGAACTGAAGAGCGTTCGCCTTCAGGTCGAGCGGCTAAGCCACGCGGAATCCGAGCGGAAGCGTGCGGAGGCGGCTCTACGAGAGAGCGAGAGACGCTACAGGGAGATGGCCAACTCGCTGCCCGAGACCATTTTCGAGGTGGACTCAGCTGGCCGGATTACCTTCGTCAATCACGCTGGTTTCGAGAAGTTCGGCTACACGGAAGAGGAGTTCGCTAGCGGACTGAGCGTATTTTCGATGGTGGCGGCTTCCGAGCGTGAGCGGGTTTCCGAGGACATGCGCAGGGTAATGCTTGTCGGAGCGGCCCGGTCTGAAGAATACATCGCCGTGCGAAAGGACGGCACAACCTTCCCCTGTGTGGTCTCCTCCAACCGAGTCATGAGGGACGGCCGTCCAGTCGGGTTGAGGGGATTCGTCGTCGACATTACGTTTCGGAAGCAGGCAGAAGAGAAAGGGGAGCAACTTCTCCTGGAAGTGCAGCAGCGCGCGGCCGAGATGGACGCGACCTTCGCATCTATGCCGGATGGGGTCATGATCTTCGATCCCACGGGCAAATTGGTTCGGCTGAACGCGGCCACCTTGCGGATCACCGGGCTCCAGGGAGGCGACCTTGCGCTCGCGCTGGCCGACCGCCTCGCGATGTTGAACCTGGAGAAGCCCAGCGGCGAGCCGTATTCCGCGGATGACGCGCCCAGTCATCGCGCGCTTCAAGGGCAGACCGTCCTGGGCGAGGTCATGGTGGCGCATCCCAGAGACGGCAAGGCCCGTTGGATCTCCGCGAGTTCGGCGCCCATACTTGGCCCGAAGGGCGAACTGCTGGGTGCGGTGGTGATCTACACCGACATCACCGAGCTTCACCAAGCGCAGGAGCAGAGAGACGACGTTCTGTACCGGGTCTCCCACGATTTGCGGTCCCCTCTGATGGTGATCCGGGTGCACACCGAGGTGCTCAAACAGCTGCTGAGCGAAGATGGGAGCAACACCCAGGTCCTCAAGAGCGTGGACTCGATCGCAATAGCGATGCAGCGACTGAACACCATGATCGAGGATCTCGTCGACTCGGCCGGACAGGAGTCCGGCCAGCTACGGCTCAATCCGGTCACGCTGGATCTGCAGCGGTTTGTATCTGACCTGCTGGCTCGGCTGAGAGGAGTGATACAGACCGAGCGAATCCGCGTCGTGGCCGGTCCCGCCCCGCCGGTAGTGCTGGCCGATCAGGATCGGGTCGAGCGCATATTGATCAACCTGCTCGCTAACGCGCTCAAGTATTCGCCCCCAGAGACGGAAGTCGTGGTGACGTTCGAACCATGTGAGGGGGAGGTCGTCACAACCATCAGCGACTCGGGCCCCGGTATTCCCCCGGAGGACAAGGCCTACCTGTTCCAGCGCTTCAGGAGGGTAGGCCAGCACAGCGAGCGGCTGGACGGTCTGGGACTCGGGCTCTACACCGCGAGGGGGTTGGTGGAGGCTCACGGTGGCAGGATCTGGGTGGAGAGTGATCCCGACAAGGGGAGCAATTTCCGCTTTTCGCTCCCGGTCACGCCGCGATCCGGGGCACGATCAGAGGTCGCCGCCACAGACCGACCAAGAGGCAACGCCCGTTAGGATTGCGAACCGCGGTCCGGTGGAAAGAAACCATCGTTGCACAGGGTTACCGATCCAAACCCACCGTTTTCCGGCTATCCGCAGGCCGCAGCCCGCGGCGTACAGGCATCTTCCTGTTCTTCCTCCAATCCCAGGGAATCCAGAGTGAACTCTCCGGCGTCATTGGTCTGGTAGCTGCGAGGTGCGCGGCCCTGCAAAAGCATATAGGCGGAGAACGCCTTGGCAAGAGCCCCGGCCCGAGCATCATGGTCTGCCTCATGGATCGCGTGAAGCAGCTGTTTTCGCATAGATAGGGAAAGGCAGGATCGCATCAGCCCCCTTACGGGTGCCTCGCCGAGAAGCTCCGGCGGGCAGTCGATGACTTCACCGATCTTGTCTTCCAGAACCCCGGTTCTCCTAGTGATCCTGTGGAATCTCGTGAGCAGTGCCCTGAGCCGCGAGCTGTCGGCACCGGCCTTCCAATACTGTCGATCTGCCATTGCGGCCTCCATTTGTTGAGACGGGCTCTGTCCCCCAAGGAGGACCTATCACACGGGGCGCATAGTGCCGGACAGAGCGACCAGAATGAATAGCCCAAGTGGGCTATCGAATTTCTCGATTGGTGATAGAATTAGCGGCGTAGTGCAACTGGCCTCAACCTGCCGCAACTCATCTCCAATATCGTGGGCGCGCGACTAGTCATTCCAGACTTGCGTAGGAGGATTCATGAGAAGAACGATCCTGGTCCTAGCCCTTGTCGCGATCTTCCTCAGTATCGGCGCCACCGCTGCTGTGGCCGCGGAACCAACGCAGTCGGTTGCCGTACTCACCAGTGCGGGTGCCTACGTCACATCGAGCAACGGCGCGGTCACCCTCTCCGTGCCACCCAACGCGCTGAGTGCCAACTTTGAGCTCAGGTTCGCCCCGAATCCCGGGAGCACTTTCCCTGACCGCCCCGCGAATGCCATCCTGCTGCCAAATGCATTCGACCTGGAATTCTGGATCGCGAACGATGAGATCTACTACCTGACCAATCCGCTCACCGCGGTCGTGAAGTACATCCCATCGGACCTGGGGGGTAGGAGCGAGTCGACCCTCACCATGGTGCATCTGCAAGACGACGGCGTCACATGGGTGGCGGTCCCCAGCACAGTGGACACCGTCAACCACACGGTCACCGCACAGCTCACCCTGCCCGGTAGCTATGCCGTTTCGGCGAGCAACGTCATGCCGACAGCGGTTCCGGCCCCGACGACTGCACCTGCGCCCGCCCCAGCCCCGGCACCTGTCGCGCCAACGCCGGCCCCTGCACCGGCGCCGGCTCCGGTCGCAGCCCCGACTCCCGCGCCCACGCCAGCCGCCCCGCCGGCTTTCAAGCTCGGCTTCGCGACCCTGGCCTCGATGATACCCAACATCGTCGGGCAGCCCTTGGAGAACGAGCACTTCAATCCGGCCAACGGGGACTCGCTCCAGAGGACGACTACGGGGCTGATGGTGTGGAGGAAGGCGGACAACTGGACGGCCTTCACCAATGGCTACATGACCTGGATCAACGGGCCGTACGGGCTGCAGAGCCGCCTGAACACCGCCCGCTTCCCCTGGGAGAAGCAGTAAGCCCATCACGCCGTGCCGCAACTTATCGCCGGCGTAGCAACGTGAGTATCAGCGCCTCGGCGAGAGGGGATTGGTTGGCGAATCCCCTCTC